>JALUWT010000201.1 GCA_027019325.1 Sulfurimonas sp. | reverse complement strand
TCACTTTATAAAAATGATGAGATATATGATGAACGTAGGTACTTGAAATTTACTCAAATTAAAAAGGTGGACAATGTGAAATAGTTGATATTTTTAAGTGATTTTAAAGGTGGAAACTCCCATGCTCTGCGTGGGAGTGCCTATCTGGAGATATTGTATTTTCACTCGCTCCCATGCTCTGCATGGGAGGGCATATATGTAGTTGTACTTTTCGTATGCGTTTGCATTAGGGAAAATGGGAACAAGTAATTTGCTTCTTTTATTAGATGATTATAGTATTTTTTAACTCTATAAATGATAAAATCATTTTAATTATTCTGAGGAGTTTGCATTTGAGAGAAGCACATGAAGTATTAGCCAGAAAATATCGCCCTTCCAATTTCGATGAGCTTATCGGGCAAGAAACCATTGCACAGACACTCTCTTTGGCTCTTGATGCAAACCGTCTCTCTCATGCCTATCTCTTCTCCGGACTGCGTGGGAGCGGAAAGACTTCGACTGCACGTATATTTGCAAAGGCACTCATTTGTGAAGAAGGAATGAGCCATCAGCCCTGTGATAAATGTTCCAACTGTATCATGGCCAAAGAGGGGCGACATATGGACATCATCGAGATGGATGGTGCTTCCTCACGCAAGATAGACGACATTCGCGACCTCATAGAGCAAACAAAATACAAACCTGCAGCAGCACGTTTTAAAATCTTCATCATCGATGAAGTGCATATGCTGACAAAAGAGGCTTTTAATGCACTTTTAAAAACCCTTGAAGAGCCACCGGAATATGTCAAATTTATTCTTGCAACTACAGACCCTCTCAAACTTCCGGCAACCATTTTAAGCCGTACACAGCACTTTAGATTTAAAAGCATCGCAACGAACAAGATAGTGGATCATTTGGCGCACATCTTAAACCTTGAGGGCATCACCTATGAACATGATGCCCTTGAGATACTCGCACGTAGCGGAAGCGGCAGTCTGCGTGACACGCTTACACTGCTCGATCAAGCCATTATCTACTCCAAAAATCATGTTGATGTGAGAACCGTGACAGATATGCTCGGACTTGTGGATCCAAAATTCATCGCAAAACTTTTTGATGCCGTTTTTGCCAAAGATTATGCCGCTTTGGTTGAGTACACAAAAGTACTTGAAGATTATGAGAGCGAGATGGTCGTCGATGAACTCATCGCCTTTTTAAAAGAGAAGATGTACAATCAAGACGCCCTCTTCTCCACACTTGTCCTTGACAGATTTTTTAGAATTTTAAGTGAATCAAAATACCTCTTTAGCATCAATGCTGACGGTTCATTTGTACTTTCTATGATTTTTTTCAAGATGATAGAAGCACTCCGCATCCGTGAGATAGACCAGATGATAGAGTCCTTTCAAAAAGATGTAGCGCGTCCTGATATCCTCACGCAAAGTGAACCTGTAAGCCCTACACCAAAGGTAAAACTGCAGGAGACAACACCGGAGATGAATGGTGCCGTTGCCACACCACAAGAGCAGCAACAAGAACAAAAAGAAGTTCAAGAAACAGTGCCACAAGAGATACCGCAAGAAGAGAATCTACCTGACCCAGCACTTGAAAAATTTCAAGAACTTGTAGCGAAAATAAAAGACAGAAACGCAACACTCGGGGAGTGTTTTGAGCAGCAGATTCGTTTTATCTCCTACGAAGAGAATGTTCTTACATGGGAGAGCTGTGCGGATGAAGCGTGTAAAAAAAGCCTCAAACACGGCTATGGTGTCATAAAACAGCTTGTACGTGAGACTTTTTCATTTGAGACCAGCATAAAAGGTGTTCCCTGTTCAAAAGCTGTAGAGAGCAAAAAAGAAGAACCGGTAATAGAAGAACAAGTGCCTCAAATGCCCTCACAGCCAGAAGGTGCACAAAGTGCTTCTACCATTGAAGATATCGAAGCAGGTGGAGCAGGCAGCTGTGTGACAAATTGTGCTGAAGCTTCTGTGCAGGATGAGAGTGACGGTACAGACATCACAAAAGAGCCAATGGTACAAAAGGCCATTGAGATGTTTGAAGCAAAAAAAGTGACTATTCAGTCTAAGATTTAACACTCTTTTTCAAAAAAGAGTTTACAGCAGGAAAATCCTTCTTTGTGGCAAAATTCAAGTATCTGCACAAAAGGTGTAGAGTTTCGCTTTTTGATAGTTGCAAACTGTGCTTGTGAGATACCAAGCAGTGCCGCCACGTCTTTATCATACACTTTTGTACTTTTTGAAGGAGCCAAATACTCTTTTAATAGCTCTATAATGGCATGAAAATCTCTCATTCTTATCTCCTAAGAATGAAAATATACCTCACGCAACTGAGAAAGTCTCAAAATATTGCAATGTGCTATTTTTTTGAAGCCTTTTTATCTCTTTGATAGAGTCGCTTAGCGATGTTCTTCATCAATACAGAGAGATGTAAAAACTCCACATAGTGCACTATTTTCACTTCGCTTGCATACTCTTTTTCATTTATATCTTGTGTATATTTTGTTATTGCATCTAAATCAGTTTCTATATTTTTCAGATAAAATCGTAAAAAAAGAAAGAAAAGCAGAGAGAGTACAACAAACATTACTACAATCGCAGCACCGGCGTAAAGTGCTGTTTCAAGCGGGAGAAAAAGCTTTAAAACAACAAAAGTAAAAAGTAAAAAGAGAGAGAAGTTTACTGCATATATGAGGGCAAGTTTTTTAAGAAGTTCTTTGTGTAATTTTAGCACAACTTATACCCGACTCCGCGCACTGTCTGGATGTAATCTTTACTCTTGTGGGGGTCTATTTTCTCTTTGAGTCTGTTAATCGCGACATTGACCGTCTTGTACTGGTAATTTTCACTGTCACCCCAGACATTTTCCAAAAGATAATCACGGTCAAGAACTGAGTTTTTATTTGTAATAAATTCACTCAAAAGGTCAAATTCCAGTTTAGTGATTTCAACATTTTCACCATCTACAAAAAGTTCTCTCGTACTTTTGTCAAGCAGCAAATCTCGAAAATGCAGCTTCCCCTCACTCACTTTTCTAGAAGTTCTTTTCAAAATGGAGCGCACACGTAAAATGAGCTCTTTCATATTAAAAGGCTTCGTAATGTAATCATCACCACCTCGAAGAAATCCCTCCTCTATATCTTCATCTCTATCTTTGGCACTTAAAAAGATGACCGGTGTATCAAAACCATCCTCACGCAGCTCATTGACAAACTCACTCCCCTCCACTCCGGGAAGATTTCTATCCATAATGAGCAGGTCAATCTCCTCTTCTTCAAGAATTTGATCCACCGTTTTTGTATTTAAAAAACCAATGGTCTCAAACCCTTCTTTAGCAAGATTGTACTCAAGCAGTTCGAGCAAATCTTCTTCATCTTCTACAATTACGATAGTTGCGTTCATCTAAAAACACCCTTTTGTTTTATCTATCCAATTGTAGCAAAATAGAGATTACTTTATAAACCTGTGTGGTTAATATTTTCATCTACTGTCAATGTTAATGAATTACTTCCATCATTTGTAGAATAATTATATGTCACTGTCCCTGTTGTAGTATCATCAACACTAGCGTCATTTTTCCATTGCGTACTTCCTATTCCCATATCAAGATCATTTGAAATAGCATTAACACTATCTGCAACATCACCTGTAATCGTCAGAGTATGATTACTACTTGAATCTGTCATATCAAGTACATCATTGAGAGAGAGATTACTGAGAGTATGATCTCCCTTCGTCAAATCTATTGTGGTTACCTTGGATGCATCAAGACTTAAACTCTCAAGATTTGAAAAATCTATGGAGCTATTCCCCGATAGACTTAAAACATGATTATCTATATTGATTACTCCTGCTGTACTCTCTCCATTACCTGCATGATTTTCATCAGCAAAAGCAAGCATTTCAACATTTCTAAGTTCAGTAACATCTCCTATTCTATCTCCGTTACTATCACTTGCCGCACTCTCTGTCACTGTAATGTTCCCATTATTTTGAACTGCGATGTCATAAGCACCTATCTCTTTTCCAAATATTACAGTATCTCTACCTTCTCCTCCATCAATAACAAGTGTGTCATTTGTATCATCATTACTACCTGCTACAGAACCATTTTCATTTGTTCCCAAGAGTATAGCATCCGCATGTATAGTATCATTTCCCGCTCCACTCATCACATAATCATCAGTCGATTGCGTCGCAGTGTCTGTCCACTCACCATGCCAATAATGGACTGTGTCAGTCTGTGCCGTAGTATTGCCGACAATGTCACTTTCTGTGACTTTAAAAAACTCATTATCATTTATCGGAGTATCTTTTAAGTTACTAATATCAATACTCCAGCTGCCGTCTTTATTCACTGCTGTTTTCGCGACTGCAGTGTTCTGCTCATCGTAGAGTGTGATTGTATCTCCGGATTGAGAGCCTGTTCCCATCATAGTTACAGAAGAGTAATCTCCATTATGATCTATGATATCAGTAATAGCAAGTTTTGTATAATCAGGAGCAGCTGTATCGATTGTTATATCGAGTGATGCGGTGTCACTTGTAAGAGTTCCATTAGATACAACAGCTGTTATTGCATGCTGACCATCATTCAATGAGTTTAAACTTACATTAGCATGCCCGCTTCTATATTCACTATCCGTTACAGTATGTGTAGCTACCACTTTCCCATCTGATTTAATATTTATAGTATCACCTGATGCTGTTCCTTTGCCAAGGGCTATATTCACAGTCGGTGTATTATCTGCTGTAATGCCGTCTGTATTGGAAATACCTGTATCTGAAGATGGATCCAGTGTCACTTTTGGTGTTGCTATTGCTATACCATGTGGATAAAATGTCATCTCCCCAGCCCATGGCATCACTTCTGTGCCTGAAACATCATGTCCGTTGCTAGCAAGATATTGTGTCGTTGTTCTATCTTCAGCTTCTAAGGTTGTACCGCCAGAGAATGTCCCGTCAGCATTTATGGTACCGGCGATATTTAACTTATCAACAACAAGATTTCTATCTTCGCCAAACACTCCATCTTTATCATTATCATTTCTTCCATCCCAAGCATCATTGATAAACTTAATACTGACATTATCTATAGGAGTTCCTGTAGGAACATTGAGCGTTACTATTTCGAATTCAGGAACATCTCGCAGCATATGTGTGCCGTCTTTACTGACTTCTCCTCTATTTGCTTCTACTGTAAAAGTACTTTGTCCATCACTTGTTTTGTATGCTTGCCCGTTTATAAAGATTTGGTATTTCGGACTGCCTACACCAACATCCTGCTGGTTGTTTGGATCATAATGATCTCCCGTAATTTTAAAAGAGATTGCCTTTCCGTCTGCGGGACCACCTAAATTGGTCTCTTTAAATATATTGAGTTCATTCGTTGTTGTATCTGTTGCGATATTTCCAGCTCTATCTGTGGCTTGCACTGCAATATCATGAATGCCTACATTATCGAGTGTACCCTCTTTGATTATATCATTTGGCAAAGTCCATGTTCCGTCTCCATTATTCTTCGCTTCATAACTTTGTCCTTCTATTGTAACATTTACTACAGCATGAGGGTCATCCACTTTCCCTGTCAATTCTGGCGTCGTGTCACTTGTTACCAGACTATCTACACTAACAACCGGAGCTGTTGTATCAATAGTATTCCCAGAACCATTATTATTATCAGTTGCCGTTGCCTCATTTCCAGCGATATCCTGCACTGTTGCAGTTGCCGAATATGTTCCATCAGGAAGGCTATTGGGAACATCTGCTGAGTAGGTTCCATTGTTTGCAGTTGTTGTGAAGTTTTGAGTCGCACCATTTGCATCAGTGACTACAAGACTGATAGTTGTTCCATCTACTGCGTTAGTTGCACCAGTAATTACTGGTGTGTTGTCGTTTATAAGATTTGGTGCATTTAATGTTATAGTTGGGGCTGTTGTATCTATTGTAACGCTTTGAGAAGTTGAAGCTGATACATTGCCTGCTGTATCTGTTGCAGTGACTGTTAAATCATTTGAGCCATCTGGAAGT
>JALUWT010000200.1 GCA_027019325.1 Sulfurimonas sp. | reverse complement strand
AAAAATGGGTATGATTTGTCAGAATGTAGAAAAATGTATGCTGATAATAAAAAGATACGAATAGTGTATAAAATAGTTGAAGATAGAATTATTGTGGAGGTTATTGCAGTTGGAAAACGTAATGAAATGGAAGTTTACAAAAAAGCTTCAAAAAGAGTGTGAAATATGAATAAACAAGATTTTAACGAAGGACTTTTAGGGTTTTTGGATGCTTCGCCAACTCCTTTTCACGCAACGCAGAATATGGCGATGATGTTTGAAAATGCAGGATTTGTAAAACTTGAGGAGGTCCAGAAGTGGGAGTTGCGTGAGGGACAGAAGTATTATGTTACGCGTAATGACTCTTCTGTCATCGCTTTTACTTACCCGAAAGTGCAAAAAGATTACCTGATGGTGGGAGCGCACAGTGACTCGCCAAATCTCAAACTCAAACCAAATGCAGTTATAAAAGAGTATGGGGTTGTGAAGTTTGGTGTGGAGAGTTATGGTGGATTGCTTCTGAACCCTTGGTTTGACAGAGATCTTTGCCTTGCAGGTCGCGTGAGCTATTTGGATGCAGAAGGAAAAATTGAGAGCTCTTTAATAAATGTTGCAAAAAAGATAGCCATCATTCCTTCTTTGGCAATTCATTTGGATGACAAAGCTAACAAAGAGAGAACAGTAAATAAGCAGACAGATGTCTGCCCAATTCTTTCAACAAATGAAGATTTTGAGCTTGATGATTTCATTAAATGGCAGTTGGAGAAGATAGGTGTAAAAAATGTTAAAGAGATTTATGCGCATGAGCTGAGTTTTTATGATGCACAAAAGGCTTCGTATGTCGGCTTGCGTGATGATTTCATCGCAAGTGCGAGACTTGATAATCTCCTCTCTTGCTATGTAGGTATGATCTCTATTTGCAGTGTCGATGCAAGCAAGCCGATGCTTTTTATAGCCTCAGACCATGAAGAGGTTGGCAGTGAGAGTGTCAGCGGAGCAGGGGGAAGTTTCTTAGAAAACAGTCTGCGTAGAATGTTTGAAAATTACGATGAGTATATGCAAATGGTTCGCACCTCACTTATGATAAGTGCTGACAATGCCCATGCCATTCATCCAAACTATCCAAGTAAACATGACAAAGAACATGCGCCACATATGAACGCTGGTGTTGTTGTCAAAGTCAATGCAAATCAGCGTTACGCGACAAACAGTGAAACAACGGCGAAGTTCTTAAAAGTAGCAGATGAATTGGGTGAGAGCGTTCAAAAGTTCGTAACACACTCGGATATGGGATGTGGCTCGACCATTGGACCAATTACAGCAACACGCATCGGCATTGATACCATAGATGTCGGACTGCCGACACTTGCAATGCACTCCATACGTGAACTTGCAGGAAGTGATGATGCCCATTCGCTTTATAAGATTTTAACAGGATTTCATCTCTAAATGGCAGCAATCACTCCAGAAGAACTTAATCTTTTAATAGAGCAGACCTACAAGGTAGAAAATGAGTTCAATGAACTCAAAGCCTCTTATGCACACTTGCAAGATACGGTCGAAAAGGTTGTGGAGTTTCTCCCGAATGCTGTTTGGATACTTGAACGTGAAGATAGTACGGTCTTTTTGCAAAATTCGCATGCCAGAGAGTTATGGCAGCTTTTAAAACTTCTGGAGTATCAAGAAGAGGATTATGAGATTAAATTTTCCGGACACTCTTATCTTATAAAGAGTTCAACCTACCAAGACAAAGTAATGCTCTCAGCCATAGACATTACAGAACAAAAAAGAAAAGAGAATCTCGCTACTATGGGGCAGATGGCAGCACATCTCTCTCATGAGATACGCAATCCAATTGGTGCGATTTCCCTGATGAGCTCAACGCTCAAAAAACGGGTGATTCCTGAAAATATTCCAATAGTTGAAGAGATTCAAAAGTCAGTACATCGAATTGACAGAATCATCAAAGCAACACTGATGTTCTCCAAAGGCGTAGAGGCAAATAAGAAGGAGTTTTTGTGGAGTGAGTTAAAAGAGTCACTCAATATGTCGATAGATTACTATGGATATGCAAAAGAGATAGAATTTCTTTTTCCCGAGGAAGATTTCAGGCTCTATGCAGACAAAGATTTATTGGAAATGCTTTTTTCAAATTTTATCGCCAATGCTATTGATGCTATAGAGTTGGATGAAGAGGAGAAGGGTGTTGTTGAAATCAAGCATGAAAATGAGGGCGAGAAGCATATTTTTTATATTTATGACAGCGGCATAGCTATTGAGAATGAAAAAGAGCTTTTTGAAGCTTTCAAGAGTACTAAAGTAAAAGGCAATGGTCTAGGCTTGGTACTTTCACGTCAGATAGCTGAAGCACATGATGGAAGTGTTGCATTATGCGGTGGTTTACCTAAATGCTTTAAAATACTCATCGCTTGAGTATGGAATAGAGATTGCTAGAATTTCATAAATTTTGTGAGGAGTTGTGATGTTGATGACACATGAAAATATTGTTACATTGTTAGATTATGTTCATATTGATGATTCTACTGTTGTATGCTATTTTAGATGTCAGGAGACGAACAAAAGTATAGTATCTGCTGTACCGTTTGAGCCTTATGACGGTAAAATAATCCTCACGTGGAAAGATATGCTGTTTCATCCTTTTAAATCCTACAACCGCTACTACCATACTCCTATCGTAATCTATGGAAATGAGTGTAAAAATACTATTGTGCTCAAAGCATTCAAACAGGTTTCAAACAACTTTATCTGGAACCAGCAAAAACAGAAATATATCTGCAACTAGGCCCAAGAATGCATAAAGAAAAAGTCGCTATTCCCATGACTACACTGGATTTTTACAAGTATGAAGAAGATGGAATAACCTACTATGAATTTGATGCTACGGAGTGCTCTCCACCTGAGCCGATGGTAAATACTATGAATGCCCTGCGTATGATTCAAAGTGAAAATGAGAGAGTCGTAGGACTCTTTTTTCATGAACCGACACCCCTCTATGCAAAAATTGCAGAATACTTTTCTTATGAAGCACAAGAGTTAGAAAACGGCGATTATAAAATTACATTCAAAAAACGTTAAACCTTCATTACAAAGTTATCACATAACTATTTATTATATATTAAATTTATACTATTATAAGTTTTTCTTACCTTTTTAATCTCTCTTTAAATAATAAAATGTGATACTTGACTTGTATTTTCAAAAAAGAGGAGAAAGAGATTATGAAAAACAAGATTTTAGTTACTCTGGCTGCATCGGTTGCTTTTGTGTCATTGACAGCAACAGCTGCTTTGGCTTATGATAAGAACCCGCCGTTCAAACTCAATAAGCTTAAAGCATATACGGGAGTAGATGCAAAAGGTAACAAAATAAAAGGCTATGAGCCAAAAAATGATTATAATGTGTTCATTAATTATGAGCTAGGGATGCATTGTGTTGGTTTTAGTATGGATTACTGTTGTGTAATTCCTCCCTATAACTCGATTCAGGCACAGGCTGTCAAGGGTGGTAAAAATGGTAAATTACCAAAACTATTAACTCCAGATGATGGTGTAAAGCTGTATTATTATGTAAAAGATAATACTTACAGTGAAGGTAATAAAATGAAGTACTGGAGTGTCAGAAAAGATGCTGATGGTGATGGTCACCTAGATTCACCAGGTGATAATGTTGCCAATTATGTATGGACACACCTTTTTATCTATAAAGATTTGGAAGGAACTAAACCTGCTGGCGTAACCGAAAAAGAGAGACTTCGCATCGGTCGTCAAATACCTGTACGAATTGATGCTGGCCCCTCTGGTATGGCACTCTCAGGTGGATATCTTGCTTATGCTGGGAGAAATGGTGGAAATGTTGTAATGACTGATACGCTTGTTCCGGCAGTTAAAGATGTGAAGCTTGTTCTAACTGCTTCGCATATTTGGGATGCCTTAGGTCTTCCTTTGACAGCTTTTAATGATAGCAGCCGAAAAGGGACTATTCGTTCTGTAACACAAAAAGATTTTCAACCTTTTCAATACTCTACTGTAGATATGCATGATAGAACGGGAAAGGTTATGACAAATTCGAAGGGGAAACCGATATCTTATTTTGGTACGAATCCGATTGATATTCCAAACTGTTATGCGTGTCACTCGCGAAATGGTAAAGCTGCTCAAATGGCTAGAGATGAAGGTCTTGGATACTCTGATAAAGAGTACAAATACTGGAAAACATATCCGGATGAGAGTGAATATATGGCTCGTTTAGCAGAGGCATCCATCAATATTCTTTCACTTCACGATGCACACCACAAGACAAAATTTTTGGCTGATTATAAGTCAGATGCTTCTGGAAATAGACTTGGAAAGGTCGGTATGGTAAACTGTGCTGACTGTCATGGTGATAATGTTTCTGGGAACTTGCAAGAACCTCGTCCTACAGCGACAGGATATAAAGCTGTTCACGCGAAGCCGCTTTCTGAAGCTATTCACGGTTTTCACTTGGGGATGGTCCCTATGCCTGATGGTGCTGATAGAAGTCAAGCATGTCAATCTTGTCACCCAACGCACTTTCAAAATTCAAATATGAATGATGATACTAACCCATACCGTGTAACGGACAGATATGGTGAAGGTAGATTTTCTAAAGGCGATATTAGACTCTCTGGTGGAGGATGTTATGTAAGACGGGATGCTCACTCAAATCCAAATGCCAAACCGCCTTTCTTCTTAAATAACTACGGTAAATGGCAGTATAAGCATGTTTCAACAAAAGATGAACATGGTAAGCCTTCTAAAGTATTGCGTGGGCTTTACTGTACAAACTGTCATACAAAAGTGGCACAAGCTTTTCAAAACTATGACAATATTACAAATGATTCAAAACAAGAAGGGAAAACTTTAAGAAATAAATCGCTTAAAGAGATGATCAAAATAATCACCGGTGGTGATGCGAAGAAATTTGCAGCACTTGCTGACCCGAAAACAACAGGTGACAATGAAGTTATGAAGTACTATACAGATCATAAATCTGCAACACTTGTTAAAAACGTTGGTAAAGATGGTAAGTTAGATTTGAAACCTTGGAATCATCCTAAAGGTGGAAAAGTTCCTTATGCAGCAGCATCGGGCGGTGATGATTGGTGGCTTTCAGCATCTGAACCTCACTGTGCAGACTGTCATATGGCTCCTTTTGTGGAGCGCAATACAGGTGGAAAATATTTTCCAATTGATCTGCCAAATAAATACTCTTTATATAGATACTCTAAAGCACACGGAAGTATCGCTTGTCAAACATGTCATGAATCTGCGCATGGACTTTATTCTACGAGATATGATGGCAAAGAGCGTTCAGTTGATGTAACAACACATGAACAAGCATTGCAATACTCTCCAGATGGAAAATATGCAGGTCCTGTTACTTGTGCAGCATGTCATACTGTGAATAAAAAGGGTGTTCCACTGCAGCTTAAAAATACTGCATATGCAGGTGATTATTGGGCTTCTGTAACATTGGCTCACTTTATGAGAGAGGGTGATCAAAAACTTTCAATCAAAGAGTTGGTTGCAAAATACCCATACAAAAAATCTTCAAAAGTCGTCAAAGACGGTTGGAAATAATCTTTCCTCTTTTGCTTCTCCCTTAAGTGGGGGAAGTAAAATATTTTAATCAAAGTATATACAGTATATTTTTACTAGAATAATTTCCAAACTCAAACAATATTTAAGGATATAAATACTATGAAAATACCATATACATCTTTACTCTTGTCAGCACTTTTAACCTCAAGTATGGCACATGCAGAGCTTGTCAAAACTTATTTTAAAACAGGTGAGTTGAAGGCTCAAACACATTATATAAATGGAACAAATACAAAGATAAAAAAGGGGATTAAAAACGGTATTGAAAAAGTTTACTATGTTCAAGGAACATTGGCATATGAAGTAAACTATATTCATAATAAGCGTGATGGAAAACTGCTGTGGTATGATAAAAAAGGGCATAAAATTGCGCAAATTAATTACAATAACGGAAAACTTGAAGGTGAAGAGATTGCTTATTTTGTAAATGCAAAGATAAAGCATAAAATTAAATATGTCAATGATAGAAAAGAGGGTCTGCAAAAAGAGTACTATGACAATGGGCAACTTGCTTTAATTGTGCCTTATTTTCACAATAAGAAAGAGGGTATGCAAAAAGGGTACACTTATGCTGGAAAACTCTACTCGGAAGTAATGTATAAAAACAACTATAAAGAGGGCTTACAAAAGTGGTATGACAAAGATGGCAATGTTGTAAAAACAGAGCTTTTTAAGATGGATAGACCTGTCAATGTCATGAAACAAATTGAAGAAAAAAAAGAGGAGCCGAATATTTTGATTAATAACATGGACTTTTCTCCTAAGAAAGTGAAATAATTGCCGTCTGTTGGTAATTCTCTACTAAAATATTTTTTTTAAACGAAAGGAACGAAATGAAACAACTCTTATCCATATTTGGATCTATGAAAACCATGGCTTTATTGATGCTTATCTTTGCAATTTCAATCGGCTATGCAACGATTGTCGAGAATGATTTTGGGACTATGACTGCAAAAGCAGAAATCTATAATGCTCGTTGGTTTGAAGTGCTGCTTGGTTTACTGGCACTAAATCTTATCTATAACATCTTTCATTATAAGATGTACACGCTCAAAAAATTACCTATCTTTATATTTCATACTGCATTTTTAATTATCCTTTTTGGTGCTGCAGTTACACGATATTTTGGGTATGAAGGCACTATGCACATTCGTGAAGGTATGACTTCAGGGAGCATGCTCAGCTCTGATCCCTACATTGTCATTAATGCACAAGATATGAAGAGTAAAGCTGAATATGACAAAATACTTTACCTGTCAAAAAGAGGTGACAACAGTTTTAATGAGTCTTTATCTCTTGATGGAAAAAAAGTTGATGTAAAGCTTGTTCAGTACATACCAAATGCAGTGGAAACACTCGTGGCAGACAAAAATGGTAAAGCAATGGCAAAACTGATGATTACGGGTGGAGGTGCAGGAAAACCTGTTGCTCTTGAAGAGGGGAAATATTATGATGCCGGTAATTTCATTTTAGATTTTAATTCGGGTAATACTTTCAATAAACCAGTTATTAGCTTGTATGTAAAAGATGGTGCACTTTTTATGAAGCATGAAATGAAATTAAAATATATGAGAATGGCTGATCGTGCCCAAGGCGAACTTCTTGCAAATGATAAAGAGACCTTTAATCCAAGAACGCTTTACCAAACTGCTTTAGGTGGTTTTGTTCTTCGTGATTTTAAAGCGCATGCTGTGAAGAAAATCGTCTCAGATACACAGAATGGTGCTCCTCGTGGTATGCGCATGAACAGCTCCGGTGTTGATGCACTGAAGTTTTTGGTCAGTGTAGGTGATAAGAGCAAAGAAATACTTGTTTTTGGTCAAAAAGGTATGCCTGGACATCCTAGTGCTGTTGCTCTAGATGGTGTGAATGTATCCGTTGCTTATGGTGCAAAAAAGATTAAACTGCCGTTTAAACTTAAACTGATTGATTTCCAACTTGACCGTTATCCAGGATCTATGAGTCCGGCTTCGTACGCAAGTGAAGTGGAACTCATTGATGCAAAAAATGGAGTACATATGCCATATAGAATTTATATGAATCATATTTTAGATTATAAAAACTATAGATTTTTCCAGTCTTCTTATGACAGAGATGAAAAAGGTACGGTGCTTTCAGTAAATCATGACCCTGGAACCCTTCCTACATACATCGGTTATGCATTGATGGCACTTGGAATGTTCTGGGTACTCTTCTCACGCAAGTACAGATTTGGAAAACTCTCTGCAAAAGCTAAAAAGGCGGCGGAGTGTAAAATTGTTCCTGCGCTTTTAGTGGTTGGTGTTCTTTTTGGAATATCTCCTGCGGCAAAAGCGGCTGAATTGGATCCGTCAATAAAAACAATCCTTTCGTTCAACAAAGAACATGCGGCGAAATTTGGCAGGCTCATCGTTCAGGATACAAAAGGAAGAATGAAGCCTATAGATACACTCTCTACCGAAATAGTTGCGAAGATTCATAGAAGTGCATCACTGAAAGTTGGTAGTGAAACATTAACGCCAAATCAAGTTATCTTAGGTATGATGATTCGTCCCGATGTCTATAAAGAGATAAAACTTATTCGCACAGGTGATGAGAAAATAAATATGGCAATTGGTGCGAAAAAAGATGCAAAATATGTCTCTTTCTCACAATTTTTTAAAGACCCTGTCGGTATGCGCGGATATAAAATTGCCACTTTGGTTGATGAAGCAGCAAGAAAAGCGCCAAAAGACAGAAATAAGCTCGATAAACAAGCTTTAAAAATCGATGAAAAAGTGAATGTTGTTTATATGGTTTTTACAGGTTCACTTCTAAAAATCTGGCCAAAACCAAATGATGTAAATAACAAATGGTATGCAACAATTGAAGCTCTACAAAAGTTTCCAAAGAGTGAATCTCTTAAAGTTCGCGCATTGGCATTGACATACTTTACAGATATTGACAAAGCTTTACAATCTGGAGACTGGACTAAAAGTGATACAGACCTCAAAAGAATTGCTGAGTATCAGAAGTTCTATGGAGCAGCTGTTTATCCTTCTGCAGGAAAAATTAAAGCAGAGATTTTCTATAATCACTCTAATGTATTTGAAATTTTATGGCCGCTCTATTTCATAGTAGGTTTTATACTTTTAGTACTGAGTTTTATTAAAATCATTAAACCAAAGTTTCAGATGGATAAGATCACAAAACTCTCTTTAGGGCTTTTAGGACTCTTTTTTATTGCACATACAGCAGGGCTCGCACTGCGTTGGTACATTTCAGGGCATGCTCCATGGTCTAATGGTTTTGAGTCTATGACATACATCGCATGGGCAACTGTTTTAGCAGGATTTATCTTCTCTAGACAGTCTCCTATTACTTTGGCATCGACTTCTATTTTAGCAGGGCTTATCCTGTTTGTTGCACACTTGAGTTGGATGAACCCACAGATCACAAACCTTGTTCCGGTTTTGAACTCTTACTGGTTGAGCATCCACGTCTCTATGATTACCGCTTCGTATGGTTTCTTGGGACTTGGCGCACTACTTGGCTTTATTACGCTGTTGCTGTACATTTTTGGTAATGGTGAGAACAGAGAGCAGATTGCACTCTCTATTAAAGAACTCAACGCCATCAATGAAATGAGTCTTCTCATTGGTCTTATAATGCTTTCAGTTGGTAACTTCTTGGGTGGTGTCTGGGCAAATGAGTCATGGGGACGTTACTGGGGATGGGATCCAAAAGAGACTTGGGCACTTGTAACGATTTTAGTGTATGCCGTTGTTGTGCATTTACGATTCATTAAAGCTATTTATAACCAGTTTAATTATGCGGTGATTTCGCTTTTAGCATTTACATCTGTATTGATGACATATTTTGGAGTAAATTACTATCTTGCAGGTATGCACTCCTATGCAAAAGGAGATCCAGTTCCGATTCCTGACTTTGTACCGGTTACTTATGCCATTGTTTTTGTCATAATTATTCTAGCATTTAGAAACAGAAAGATAGCATAAGGAAAGGGTGTGGTGTTTCAAGGTTTTTCTAAAAAAACACTCCCTTTCTTAGCAGCCATTACTCAAAATAACAATAAAGAGTGGTTCACTGCACATAAAAAAGAGTATGAAGAGCTCATTTTAGAGCCCTCTCGTGCTTTTGTCGTAGAGATGGGTGAACATCTTCAAGCCCTTGAATCAACTATTCACGCAGAACCAAAGATAAATAAATCCCTCTATCGAATATACAGAGACTCCAGACGTCCAAATGCCATTGCTATGCCGATAAAAGAACGCATTGGCGTTATATTTTGGCAGGGTAACAGCAAACGGATGCAGAGCTCGTCGTTTTACTTACATTTCTCCCCTGAAGAACTCTATGTTGCTGTAGGTGTGCGCTGGTTTGAAAAACCGATGCTTGATGCTTTTCGGGAGTATATTAAAGATGATGCAAGAAGAGAAAAACTTGCAAATATTCTAACACACATCAAAGCAAAAGATTCAGCTTACACGCATCTTGAAAAAGGCTATAAGCGCTATCCGAAAGGTTTTTCTGCCGATATGAAGTATGCAGACTTGAGTCTTTATAAAGGAATGGCGACCTATAAGCTTTTAGATGCACATTTAATTGAAAATGGCGATAAACTCATCGACACACTCTATAAAATTTATGAAGATATGCTACCATTGCAGCAATTAATGTATGAGATAAGTTTGAGAGTGAAAGAAGAATAAATGACAAAAGAAGCGGTAGTACTACTGAACATGGGTGGACCCAACAACCTTGAAGAGGTAGAACTCTTTTTACGCAATATGTTTGCCGATAAAAATATATTGACGATGAAAAGTGGATTGCTGCGAAAATTTGTCGGCGGTATGATAGTCTTTACCCGTACAGAGAGCTCTCAGGAGATTTACAGACAACTTGGTGGAAAATCCCCAATTGTAGGACACACAAAAGAGCTTGTCTCTAAACTTCAAGAGCGTTTAGGAGACAATGTCATCGTAGATTTTGCGATGCGTTATACGCCTCCTTTTGCCTGCGAAGTCGTAGAACGGCTTAATGATGCAGATGTAGACAAAATATATCTCATCCCACTCTATCCACAATACTCCACAACGACAACAAAGTCATCACTTGAAGATTTTGAAGCGTGTTACCATGACAAAGGTACTGATGCGCTGCTTGTTGAGAGAAAACATTTTTTTGAAAATGAAAAATATAATCGTGCAATTATCGAGAGAATCAAAGAGAGTGTTGGTAAAGATGATTACAGAGATTTTGACATTATTTTCTCTGCGCACGGACTGCCAAAAAAGATAGTCGATGCAGGTGATGTCTATGAAAAACATGTGAATCGTCATGTTGCAATTTTAAAAGAGATGATGCAGCAAGAGGGAATGGACTTTCACGCAGCACACTTGGCATATCAGTCCAAAGTAGGGCGCATGGAGTGGCTGACACCTTCACTTAAAGATAAGTTAGCAAGTGTAAGAAACCGTGGTATTGTCATTCTCCCTATCGCCTTTACTATTGATAACTCCGAGACCGATTTTGAGCTTGATGTAGAGTACAGAGAGATAGCACAGGAGATGGGCTTTAAAGAATATCGCGTTGCAAAGTGTCCAAATGACAGTGAGTTATTTGTCGATGCGCTTCAAGAGATGTATGAAAAGATGCAATGATGCAAAAAATTGTAATTTTCGATATGGACGGCACGCTGATTGATTCGAAAAAAGATATAACAATCTCTGTCAACCATGTGCGTCACGTCAATCATAATCTCCCTCCTTTGAGTGAAGATTTCATCGTTCATGCTATAAATATGCATCAGAGAAATCTGCCCAAACTCTTTTATGCTACAGAAGTGTATGAAGAGAGTGACAGAGCGTTTTTTGAAAAGCATTATAAGGCACAGTGTACAGAGCATCCGTATCTTTACGATGGTGTCAAAGAGTTACTTTTTACCTTAAAAGAAAATGGTGTCAAAATGTCCGTTGCGACCAATGCACCGACACTCTTTGCACAAACGATGTTAAAGCATCTGCAGGTTGCAGAGCTTTTTGACCTGATTGTAGGCGCAGACAAAGTAAAGGCTTCCAAACCTAATCCGGATATGCTGCATTACATTCTTGATTTTTATGCGTTTGAGAGAGAAAAAGACAAAGCATGGATGGTTGGAGACAACTCCAAAGATATTGAAAGTGCACAAAATGCCAAGATTGATGCACTCTTTGCCGCATGGGGATTTTCAGCCAGTGGTACACATGCTATTGTTGTAAAACATCCAAAAGAGATAATAAGCATCGTTTTATAAAAAATTATGATAGAATATATCTATGTTTGATACTGATTTACTCATAGCTTTTGCTTTTATGGCTCTTTTGTTCTTGAGACATGTAGCAATTTTAAAAAAACCAAATAAGATTAATTATGCCCCCTTGATGATTGGCATAGGTACCATTGCAACTTTGGTGCATTTCATCATTCATCCCGACCCTTCTGATATTATACTGCTCATTCGAGAATCTTTAATACCTCTGCTAGTTGCGATGATTTTATATATTGTCATGAATATTCTCAACCAGACAAAAGAGTCACAAAATGCAAAAGTGCATGATGAGTTTACGAAAGTGCTTGTTCAAGAGCTGACACAGTTAAAACAGTTTATCTTAGAGCTTGAAACACGTATGACAGAGTATTCGCAAGAAGACAGAAGAGTCCAAGAAAAAATACAAGCAAAATTCGCAAATGATGTACAGGTTTTAGAAGTGATACGGTCTAATCAAATAGAGTGGCATGAGAGTGTCAATAAATCTTTTGCCTATTTTAGTGAAGTGCAGTTGCCTGAACTAGATAATGTTGTGCATAAACACATTGATCTTCTAAGAGTCGCAGAACAAGACCACTACAATAAGCTCACGCAGCTCCTTGAAAAAGCCGGTGAGAGCAGATATGACATCGCTGAAGATATTGAGATGCTAAAAAGTAGTTTAGAGTCCATGAAATCTCTCTCTGATGATGTGGCAAAAAGAATCGTTGAAAAAACATTTTCAAGATTTGGCACGCTCACGCAAGAGTTTGAATCAGAAATATTGTCTTTAAAACTGCATGCTGAGGGCATTAAAACATCTCTCTATGAAGATGAAAGTGTTTTAAGCAACATCCGAACGCAGAGTGAAATGATAATGAAGCAGATGCTTCTCTCTGCAAATAAAATGGATGAACTTGAAAAACAGACAAGCAGCATAACGAAGATCTCTGTAGATATTAAAGAGTTAGTGCTGGAGATAGAAAAAATAAAAGATGATTATGTCAAAGCACAGGCACATCTCACGCAGCTTTCAAGCGAACTTCAATATACAAAAGATGAGAATTATGTGGAGATGAAAGAAAAGATTGAAGAGCTCGGCACCGATTTATCTCAAAAGATAGATGAGTCCCTACAAAAGCTCTATGAACACTACCATATCGCCAATGAAAATATCACTGAAAGTGTAAAGATTATGACAAAAAAAGCACAGTTGCAAAAAGGCTATACAGAGCTTGATGATTAACTAAATAGGAAAAATAATGCAGATACGAGTTTATTATGAAGATACAGATATGGGAGGTGTTGTTTATCACTCTAATTACCTAAATTTTTGTGAGCGGGCAAGAAGTGAAGCGTTTTTCAAAAAAGGGATGACACCGGTTCTAGAAAATGGACATTTTGTTGCGCGCAAGGTCAATGCAGACTTCTACACAAGTGCCAAGCTTGGAGATCTGCTTGAGATGAAAACAGAACTTTTAGGTATGAAAGCTGCCTCTTTTTCTTTAAAACAAACGATATATAGAGATGATGTGAAAATATTTGAATTGGAAATTTTACTTGCTTATATTACGTTTGAGGGAAAAGTTCAGAAGTTGGACAAAGAGAGTAGAGATTTGCTCCTCTCACTCTTCGTGTGATGCAACATAAGGCAGAAATCTAGATCTTCCCGGACGTAAAAGTTCTATGCCGTATACCATTTGATTGTCAGTGACATTAATGTCATAATCTTTGTCATCACCCGTTATCTGATTGTAAAAATAATCGATACCGATTGTCGTTGTGTAGTTAATCCAGTCATATACGATGTCATTGCCTAAAAGTGAATTTATTTCTATAAGAACTGTATTGTTTTTGATGATGGAGTTGGCTACTACCATCTTCTCTCTGTCGATGTACTGGGTCATTGAGAGCAGTAGTGGATCATAATTGATTTGTGTTGAGAGGATGTTTGTTGCATTTGTATCGTACAATGTAAGCTGTGACATAACCATACCACTTTTGATGATAGGTGTGTTGAGAAAAAATGAGCCGTTGATGATATCTTCATTTTCTTTGAGGTAATGTTCCAGGTTTGTAGTTCTGCGTGAGATGAAGTATTTTATGACTTTTTTCTCTGTTGCATTTGCATCTTCATTTTCGGTTGTTTTTTGATTTTCAGTTTCATCATTTGCAGAGGATGAGTTGAAAAAACTGCCAAATATTCCCTCTTCTTGCACCTGTTCCTCTACACTCTGTGTCGGATGCAAAAACTCTTGTTCTTGGTATGTTGCCAGTTTTTTACCTGTCTGAGATTTGTCTGAAAAGATGATGAGTGGCGAGACTGCTTCTTTGAGCAGCAGTTTACTCTGTGCATTGTAGTCAATCCCTCCAAAGACATAGTAAGGTGAAGAACTCTTGACATCATTTTTGTTGATTGTCGGAAAGTAGATGTTGAGATTTGGATCAAGAGCAATGATATTATCGACACCCTCTTTAGTAACAGGTGCGATGACATAGTCAAAGCCATCATCTTTAATCTTTTCAATACTGCTGCTAAGATCTTCCATACTTTCACTCTCAACCCTATAACTTTTTAATGTAAAAGGGTTACTTTTTGTCATGAGGTAGGCAAAGGTTGCATTAATCGTAGAAGAGGCGTATTTCCCAATCTTTTTATAAGGTAAAAGTAGGGCAATTTTGAGTTTACCCCCAGCATTATAAGCCCCAAGATTAAAAATGGCAATATTCATCGTTCTTATGTCATCAAGCTCTTTATCTGCAAGTTTTGTATTTGCGTGAGCAAGAAAAGAGAAAATCATATCTTTATCTAAGTAGTCCCGCATACATGCATCATCACACTTATAAGGGTCTAAATTCTGAACGTAGGTTTTTGGTAAAGTAATGTTAGAAATCATAAAGCTTTGCGCAAAGATGATGACGGGCAGTGTTAAAAATAATAGTTTTTTCATAAGCAACTCTTTATAGTATGTAAATCATTTAAAGTTATTTTTTTCAGTTCAGGATTCCGCAGTAGAAACTGGGGATGGTATATCGGAATGAGTTTATAATTTTTATAGTCTATGACATGTCCCCGAACATTTTCAAAGTTATCTGCAGAGTCATTTGTCAGATGTGCATACGCTTCTTCACCTAGTGTCACAATGACTTTTGGCTGGATGAAATCTAACTGAGCGAAGAGATAGCTTTTACATGAGTTCCACTCTGAAGGAGACGGCTTGTTTGATTGTAAAGGCTTACATTTGATAGCATGCGTGAGATAGATGTCATTTATGCTGCTGTGTAAAACATTTTCAATCATCTTTTTCAGGGTCTCTCCGGAGCGGCCGACATAGTAATTGTTTGCACCGTCTTGTGCCTGCGATACCAGATAGTCAATTATAACAAGATTGGCGTTTGCATTTCCATAACCGCTCATACTTTGTGTTCTGGACTTGCTCAAATCACACAAATGGCAGTTTTGTATATTATGAGAGAGCTCATCAAGAGAACTTGGCTGTTCATAGTTCGTTTTTTCGTTGATGGTAAAATGATCGATATACTCAAATCCCATAGCTTTTAATCTATAAAGATTTTGTAAGAAGATAAGATTTTGAAAAGATTTCAATTTTAAGCACCAACTCTAATAAATTTCATCGATAGTATAGTTTAAATCGAGTTAAACTCTACTTTATGTAAAAAATATGATATTATATCAATATAACAAGAAATATTTGGAGTATTAATGCCTATAGAGAGCGATAAATTAGAGATAAATAATTTTCAATTAGAATCGTCAGTTGAAGTTGAAGATGTTGTCCAAAAGATTAATTTACTCAAAAAAAACAAGATACTCATCCACATAGTCTCTTATATGCACAATACAGTCTTAGTCCAAAATCTACTCAAAGAGCTAAAAAAAACACTCCCTGAAGCACAAATCATTCTACTCAAGCATGACAATAAAGTTGTAACAGCCATAACTGTTTTTATGATTGATACAGATGATGAGAAAAAGATCAGCGATGAAATTCTTAAAGAGCTTTATGTTGATAATTCTAATAAAAAACAGAGTATAGACGAGTATAGAATCCAACTTTTTAAACGCTACTTTACAGATCATCTGACAAATCTGCCAAATATGTATCAGCTTCGAAAAGATTTACAGAGCTGTGATGATGCAGGGCTTGTCTTACTTAAAATTGATAATTTTCAAGCGATTAATAACTTTTATGGTTTTGTAGTCGGTGATTATGTTTTAGAGTATGTCGGGAAGTTTCTCAAAGAGATTCTTAAAGAGCATAAAGTTTATAGACTCTCAGGTGCAGAATATGGCCTGACAGTTGAAACAAGGCTTGGGTTTTATCAACTCAAAGATTATATGGCAGAGATGTATGAAAAGATAAAAAACATAGAGATTGTTTATCAAGATACAAAGATATATATTGATTTTACGATGGCTTCTTCTTCAAACCGTGATAATACGAGTATTTTTTCAAAAGTTTCTATGGCTTTAATCTATGCAAAACAAAAAGGTGTTCCGTTTTGGATCTATGAAGACCGAATGAATTTTGAGCATGAGTATGAGAGAAACCTTATGCTTTCACATATTGTAAGAGAAGCTGTAGAAAACTCAAGAGTTGTTCCTTATTATCAAGCAATTATGGACAACAACAGTGGCAAAGTTGTCAAGTATGAGTGTTTGGCGCGTCTTATAGATAAAAATGACAAAATCCTCTCACCAATGCTCTTTATTCCCATCTCAAAAAGTATTAAAATTTATAATGAAGTGACAAAAATCATCATCAACAAAGCGTTTGAAGCATTTGTAGATAACGAATATGAATTTAGTGTTAATCTTTCTATAGAAGACATTATGAGCAGTGAAATCTTTAACTTTATTATCAAAAAGCTCAAAGATAACCGCTCAATTGCTAACAGAACTACCTTTGAGCTTTTAGAGTCTGAGGCTATTCAAGATTTTAAAAAGGTAGACAGGTTCATTGGAGAGGTAACACGCTATGGTGCAAAAATTGCCATTGATGATTTTGGCAGCGGCTACTCTAACTTCTCGTACTTGACAAAAATCAAGGCAGACTACATAAAAATTGATGGTACTTTGATAGAGAACATTGATGTGGATGATGCATCATTCATCGTTGTAGATACAATTGTGCAGTTTGCAAAAAGATTAGGTATTCAAACGATTGCAGAGTATGTGCATTCAAGTGTTATAATGGATAAGGTAAAAGAGTTGGGGATTGATTATTCTCAAGGTTTTTATATTGATGAACCTTCTGTGAGTTTAAAATCTAAGCCCTAACAATAGGGCTTAAAAAATAAAAGTTAAAATTATTCAGTAACTTCTACAAGTTCAGGAGTTGATTCCCAGATACCGTGTTTAGTGCAGTAACCGTGTGCTACAAGGTTAAGTTTTTTCTTCATTGGACGGATATTGAAAGTTACTTGTGCGTGAGATTTTTCATTTCCAAGTGTACCTGCTACGAAAGATGCCATTGCAAGTTTAGTCTCACCATCATAAAGAGTGATACTTTCGATGTAGTGATCAAAATCATCCGGGTGAGTATATTCATTACCCATTTTTACATTTACTGTGAGCATTTCACCTTTTTTAGCTACACCTTCAACTGTAATGAACGGTGAGTGACGATCGATTAAATCTTTTTTTGCTTCTCTTTCTACTGTGTCAATATCAACATATTTGTTAATCTTTGGCATATTAAATCCTTTTTGTTTTGTTTAATTGTAACGCTATTGTATCTATAAAATCTTTTAGCAAAACATAAATGAGACCATATTTGTCTTATTTAAGTTTTTTTTAATTTTTAGAACTAAAAGTTGCTTCTTGAATAATGAGCGGATAGAAGTATCCGTATCCAAAATCTTTATCTTTTACGGCTACACCTTTTGCATAGACAATATCACCGACTTTTGGAGGATTTTGTGTTGTCGTAAAGACCAAATCATCCATACCTTTGTAGCGGCTTCCATCTTCAATATGCACCCAATTGAGTTTCATAATAGCCTCTGAAACCTTTGTCACTTTTCCTTTTACAGTTACCTTTGTATTTGCATATTTTGCACGCTCTTTAAAAAGTTCAGCGATGTTCTGTGTACCTTTTTCTTGATATTTTGAGTGCATTATGTCTGGTTTAGTCTGTTTTTTTGGAGCTTTTTTTGCTGTGACATCTGCCGCAAAGAGTATTTTGTCAAACGTGCGGTTGAGTGTCTTTGAATGAAAATTTGGCATCCAGCCCTGTTCTAAATAACGAATAGTATCACCGGTTTTGACATCTCTTTGTGTCATGGCTACCCAATATTTCTGATTTTTGTCTTGCACTTTCATGTATGTGTAGCCACCGCTGTTCATGGTTTGTAGTACTTTTGCACTGTGGATTGTTGCTGCATACAGACCGATGGCAAGCAGCAGTATTAATGCTATTTTTTTCATAGTTCTCCTTTTGTTTTGAGTATTTTAACGAGAGTTTAACCAACAAATGGATAAAATCGCCTCAATTAATAGATAAAGAGTATAAATATGTTAAAACCATTACTAATTGAGATAGGTGTTGAAGAGTTGCCGGCTGTTCCCCTTTTAAAAGAGTTGAAAAATATAGAAAAGAAATATGCAGATATATTAGAAGAGTATGCTCTTTTAGGTGAGTTTGAATTTTACTACACTCCCCGTCGTTTAGTACTGTGGCACAGAGAGTTTCAAACTTCTCAGGAGGACTCTGTAGAAGAGTTCTTTGGTGCACCTGTAGCAGTTGCTTTTAAAGATGGTGAGCCGACAGCGGCAGCACATGGTTTTGCAAAAAAATGCGGTGTGAGCCTTGAGGAACTTGGTCGTGCAGAGAAGGGCGGAAAAGAAGTTCTTTACTACAAAAAAGACATTCAAGGAAAAGCTTCTGTAGAGCTGCTTCCTGAGATAATAGAGAAGTGGTTGAAATCTCTTGATTTTGGAAAATCTATGCGTTGGGGAAGCCTGCGTGAGAGTTTCATTCGTCCTATCCGTTGGGTCAATGTCCTTTTAGATGACAAAGTCGTCCCTATGAAAATATATGAAGTAGATGCTGCAAAAACGACACGTGTACACCGCATTGCAAACTTTAATGCTGTAGCGATTTCAGGAGCAAAAGATTACTTCCAAACACTCAAAAACAATGGTGTTACACTTTTTCAAGAAGAGAGAAAAGAAAAAATATTTAAGGATTTTCAAGCAATTGAATCTTTAAACGGGCTCAATATTGAAGTTGATGAAGATCTTCTCGCTGAAGTTGTAGCTATTACAGAAAATCCAACGGCACTACTTGGCTCTTTTGATGAAGAGTTTTTACAACTGCCTCCTGAAGTTATCATCACATCTATGAAAGAGCATCAGCGTTACTTTCCTGTTTTTAAAGATGGCAAGCTTATTAACAAATTTGTTGTGGTTTCCAATGCGCTGACAGATGACTTCTCTGAGGTAATTTCTGGAAATGAGAGAGTTCTGCGTCCTCGTCTTGCTGATGGACTCTTCTTTTGGAGAAATGACCTTAAAAATGGACTCAGTACAAAAGGACTTGAAAAAGCTGCCTTTTTTAAAGGTCTTGGAAGCATTGCAGATAAAATCGTACGTGAAACAAAAATAGCTGAAGAACTTTTTGACAAGTATGGCATCGACGCATCAAAAGCAGACTTGCAGAGAGCGATGGAACTTGTAAAAGCTGACCTTATGAGTGAAATGGTTTATGAATTTACAGAACTACAGGGGCTTATGGGTTACTACTATGCAAAAGAGGCCGGCGAAAATGATGCTGTGGCACTTGCAATTAAAGAGCAGTATCTTCCAGAGGGTGAAGAGAGTGCACTTCCTTCTACTCCTCTAAGCGCCATTGTCGCTATGAGTATCAAACTCGATACACTGCTAGGGCTTTTTTCTGTGAATCAGATTCCGACAGGCTCACGTGACCCTTTTGCATTGCGT
Organism: Sulfurimonas sp.; assembly: GCA_027019325.1. Classification (GTDB taxonomy): domain Bacteria; phylum Campylobacterota; class Campylobacteria; order Campylobacterales; family Sulfurimonadaceae; genus Sulfurimonas. Next base: position 9,775 of record JALUWT010000200.1, on the reverse strand, counting down.
CGTGCAGTAAATGGTATTATCCGCATTGTAAATGAGTATGGCTTTAGATTTGACATTGTTGCAGATATCAAAGAACTTGCTAAAAATTATGAGGGTGCAATAGATTTAGAAAAACTTGAGAGTTTCATTTTAGAGAGAATCAAACGCTACTATAAAGTCAATCCTTCCATTATCGAAGCGGTTTTAGCCTCAAATGAGCGAGAACTTTTAGCACTTGGACGTAAAATAGAAGCACTCAATAATTTAGTAAACTCTGAAGGTTTTGACGAAGTAAGTTCTACATTTAAACGTGTTGCAAACATTACAAAAGACATTGACCTCACGCAGCCCCTCACAGTTGATGAAGGTCTGTTACAAGAAGATGCCGAAAAAGCGCTCTACAAACGTTATAAAGAGGTTATAGCAGTACAATACAACTCTTATGAAGAAGAGCTCGATGCACTCCTTGGACTCAAACCTGAACTTGATACTTTCTTTGACAATGTCATGGTCAACGCAGAAGATGAAAAACTTAAAAATAACAGAAAAGCTTTAGTGGCTTCCATCTACAAAAACATTTTAAATATCGCAGATATTAAAGAGGTAAGTATTTAATACTTTTTCTCAATGACTACTGCAGACTCTTAATCGTCTGCAGTTGTCTTTGGCCTTTTCTTCTCTAAATTTAACCTTTATCAAGCACCTCACGCAACACAGTGATTTTCATGAAAAAACAAGATATAATGCTTAGTAATTTTAAAAAGGTTGCGTAATGAGTTCATTTCTCGGTGCATTTTTATTTGTTGTGTTGATAGTTATTACTTTGATGATTTACATCTATGTTGCAACAGTAGTTGTTCGATACACACTCTTTGTCTTTAGATACATAAACCCAAAAGTAAGAAATCTTATCATCATTATGTTTTTGTTGGTGACGATCTTTCAGCTTGTAGGACTTATACCTGCGGCTGGGATCGTGTGGTTTGTTATCTGGATGATCTATATACTCATAAAAAACAGAAAGAGCCCAAAAGGGTGGTTTATCAATGGGGTCAAAGATGTATTTGTCCCTCCAAAGAGTATGTTTATCGTAGGAACGAAACGAACCGTTATGCTTTTTTTTGTGGGACTGCTTATGATAAATTCAGCATACTGGATTAAAGAGCGTTATGAATGGGTTAATGAAAAACATGCCTATCTGGATGCAAAAGAGTACTATGCCGTAGGCAATGTTTTGCTTTTTTATAGAGCTGTTCTTGCCTCTGTCCTCTCACCGGAAAACGATCTTTTAAGACCTATGGAGTGGCTACAACGGGCCATCGTAGCCAAAGGCACCTCTCTTATCCCAACAAATGATGCAGAACCTGCTATGTGGAACTACAGATTTTTCTGGTATCTCTATGCGAGAAAGACACATCTGCCAACTCAAGCACTAAATCCTTTAGGAAAGTTGGTGACGATTGTTGTTCCCCTCAAGCCGTGGATAGCTCAGATGTGGGACAACATGTATAAAGGATTGGATGATTTGGCAAACAAACCTATGAAGGATAAAGTGTTTGAAGAGGAGAAGTATTTGGCATATCCTCTTTTGGATATGTATTTTGATGAGGGATATATACCAGCATACTACTCAACGAAAGCAGAACCTGACGGTGGTGGCAGTTTGTATAACTTTGTAAAATACAAAGATGCCATCATCCCTTTGGTCAATATCGTCAAGTGGTCAGAAAAGATGCAAAGTGAGTGGAAATCTCATCCAGAAGCCTATAAAAAGATACAAGCCAACCCAAGATTACAGTTGGCATATCAAGTTGCTATTCAGCTTCATTTGGCTGCGATATTGGACAATAAAATGTATCAAGGAACATTTCGGTGCGATGATCCATTGCTTTTAAAAGTCTATCCATATTCAGAGGCTTTCAATGCCAAAGATTCACCGCTTTACAAGGTATCCGAAGAAGAGCAGTGGATATACACTGTGGCAAATAGACAATTAGAAACCGTAAGCTACACCGCTAATAAGTTGTGTGGGTATAAAAAATTTGTAAAAGACGATGTAGAGTTTTGGAATGAAGGACATAAAGATGAACCTCTTGATGGAAATATTTCTAATCCTTCACAACTCTTCTTCTACGCTAAACGAGGCATAGAACAAGCAAACAAACAAAAACAAAAATCACAAGGAGAATAAGATGGCAGATTACATAGTACAAGCGGCGAAAAACACAATTCAAATAGTAGAAACTATATAGCGGATATGGGCTACTGCAGACTCTTAATTGTCTGCAGTTGTCGCTGAATTTTTTTATGGTAAATGAGTGAGGTATTATTCGTTTTATCAATTTCCAATGCTTTTTCAAAACACTGTTTTGCCTGATCGAGATTTTTATTGTTATAGTATCTTTTCCCCTCTCTGACAAATCTTCTTACTGCTGCTTTTGCTCTTTTGTTTGCCGTTACTATGATTTTTTTTGCTTCTTTGTTTTGTGATTCTAATTGTAAAACTTTTTTTGCATAGGCGATTGCTTCAAGATAACTTTTTTGTTGGAGGGCTTGATTTGCTATGGCAAGATTATGTTTTTTACTCTGTTTAAAGGCTATGAGTTTCATATACTTTTGTGCGGTGGCATCATCAGGATAGAGTGAAAGTATATGAAGAAACTTCTGTTTAGATTTTTTTAGTTCGCCTTTTTTATAAATGCTTATGGCATTTTTGAGTAAAACATGTTTTTGTGTTCGTAAAAGCTCTCTTGCCTTGTGAAGAGTAGGATTTTTATAGTCATACTGTGCAAGAGTTTTTAAACTGTATTGTATAGATTTAAGCTCTTTGTAGCTGCCTCGGTTATTTATGAGTTTAGTCTCTAAAGAGTTTTCAAGTGCATTGATGTAGATTCTCATGCCTCTGTCATCTCTTAGTTCATTATAGAGTTCTTTTGTATCTTTATAGTCAGGATTGTTCATCATCACGCTGTTGAGTTCAATCAGAGCTCTTTTTTTATCAGTTTTGAGATACTTTTGAGCAGTTCTATAGTGCAGATAGGCTCTTCGTTTTGCTTCTGCTTTAATGTTGTTTATCTTTTGTGGAGCAATGGCATTGTAGCTCTCATAAAAGTTGACAAGTTCATATGCTTTTGCTGCATCATGGTAGTAGCCGTTTTTGTAATCTTCATCACCTTTTTGATGATAAAGATGAATCTCATTTTTTATAGATTTATAGATAAGACGCTTATCATGAGAATCGAGTTTTTTAACCTCTTTGTTGAGTTTGGTGATATGAATCTGTTTCTTTTGACTCGGCGTTGCACGCTCTTGTTTTAAATTGATACAACCGCTAAAGAGCGTTACAATGAGAATGAGAGAGAAAAAAGTGTACTGCATATTAAAGCTCTTCACTTGAGATGGAGTAGGCTATGACATGATTGGTAATACCTTTGAGCGTTAAAGGTTCCGTGAGCGTATAGTTACATTTGAAGCCAGAGTGTGCAAAAGTTTTTTTGTCGATGAGTATCTCTTTCTCTTTTGCATACGAACAGAGTCGTGAGGTCATGTTTACAGCAAGCCCGATAGCCGTATAGTCCATATGCTCATTGAACCCGACATTGCCTACGATAACCTGACCTTTAGATATACCGATACCAACGTTACAGACAGTTTCATTTTGATTTTTTCTCAAAATATTCTCTTTTTTTATAGCCTGTTGAATCTCTATGGAACTCTTGATGGCATTGATGCTGCCTTCTTCTCCAGAAAAAGATGCCATTACTTCATCCCCAATAAATTTGTCAATATCGCCATTGTTCTTCTTGATGATTCTCGCCTGTAAAGAAAGATAAAAATTGACAATATTGATAACCTCTTCGGGTGTCTTTTTCTCATTTAAAGAGGTGAAATCACGAATATCACAGAACAAAAAGGTTAGATTTTTATATTTACCGCCTAAAACAGCAGGCTCGTTGCAGGAGTTCTTAATCATGTCTACTGTGGAATTTGAGACAAATTTTTGCAGTTTGTCTTTCTCTTTGAGCCAGGAGACCATCGTATTAAAGTGATTTGCCAAGTTTTGAATCTCGTCATTTGTATGGACATCAAGATGGACATTAAGATTGCCTTTTGTAATCTCTGAAGAGGCTTTTGTAATCTGCAGAATCGGTTTTGTCATGCGTGAACCGATAAAGTAAACAAAGAGTGTAGAGAGCAGAAGTATGATAGTCGCAATAGTATAGATATAATTAAGAACCTGTTCAATAATTTTTGAGATGGCTTTTTTGTCATAGTAGAGCAGTGTAAACCCAAGAAGAATATTTTCTCTCTTGTAGCGGTACAAAATAGGACGTATAAATCTGTAAGCTTCAATAGTTTCTTTGCCGTTTTTAATGGTGTAAGTGTCATAGGTCACATGCTCTGTTTTGCAATTTTGTAGGTAGGCTAAGAGGCTTTTTTCCAAAGGCAGTTTTTTAACTTTTTCTCCAAAGCCTGATATATACTCAAAGGAGCTTTTTGTTCCACTCTTTTGTCTTTGGTAGATGGATATACCCAGCAGACCGTCAAGGTGTGAATCTTGGAGACGTTCGATGGCATCATTGAGACTGAGACGGTTTTCATATGTTCGCTCAAGCAGAGCAAAAGAGGAGAAGTCAGAGATACGTTCAATCGTAGTGGAACTGACCTCAAAAGCTTTTTTTTCAATGTTATCTTTAATGAAGGGAATGACAAAATAGTTCTGTACAGAGATAGCCAGAAAGATAGAAACAAATACAAAGCTGATAAGTTTGAGCCTGAGTCCACCCTTGTACAATATCTTTTTGATACTACTAATCATTAATCCCTACTACGATATAATCTTAGTACTATTTTACCCAAAAATTTTAAAGGAGACCCATGAAGCTCATTTTTGTGATACTTTTTGCTTCTCTATCACTGCTTGCACAAAACGGTTTGAAAGATTCCATCGTTAAAATATATACAGTTTCGAAGATTCCAAACTACTCCATTCCATGGAATTCACGCATTCGACACTCCCATGGTTCGGGAAGCATTATAAGCGGGCATAGAATACTGACCAATGCACATGTCGTAGCTAATGAGACCTTTATAGAGGTAAAACGTCATGGGGATACGAAACGGTATAGAGCAGAGGTAGAGTATATATCGCATCAGGCCGATTTGGCACTGCTTCGCGTAGAGGATGAACACTTCTTTGAAGGGACGAAAAGTTTAGAGCTTGGAACGCTGCCAAAGATACAGCAAAAAGTGACTGTCTATGGTTTTCCTATGGGCGGTAACAGTTTGAGTGTTACTACGGGTGTTGTCTCACGCATCGAGCATAACAGATATGTCCACTCGGGTGAGATGTTCTTAGCCATACAAATAGATGCGGCCATTAACCCTGGAAGTAGTGGTGGTCCTGCCATAAGTGACGGCAAGATCGTCGGTGTTGTTATGCAGCAGATTAAAAAATCGCAAAATATCGGTTATCTTGTTCCTTCCATTATCATTCAGCATTTTTTAGAAGATGTTAAAGATAAAAAGTATGATGGTTTTGCACATTTGGGATTTTCGACACAAAAGATGCAAAATCAGGCACTTCGAAGTCTCTATAAAATGCCAAAAAAGAGCAGTGGCGTGAGAATATTTGATATCTCTGAAGTCTTCTCTGTCAATGGGGTCTTGCGTGAGGGTGATATACTCACAGCCATTGATGGGAAGAAGATAGAAAATGACGGAACTGTAGAGTTTCAGCCAGAACAGTTTACATCATTTATGTACTATGTTGATCAAAAACAGATGGGAGAGCATGTCAGGCTTACCATCTTGCGTGAGGGCAAAGAGAAAGATTTAGATGTGGTGCTTAAAAACACTGCAGATGATGACCTGCTTGTAGATACTTTAGAGCATGATGTCATGCCGCGTTATTTTATTTATGACGGTTATGTATTTACACCTTTGACGAGAAACCTTCTTATTCACAGCCGTTCAACACTACTGCAATTGCGTGAGGCTGCTAGTAAGTGGGCAGGTAGAGACAGAGATGAAGTTGTACTGCTTTTGCGGGTATTGGCAGATGAGACAAACAGGGGCGATCATGAGTTTGCTTTGTGGGCAGTTGATAGTGTTAATGGTCATAAAGTAAAAAACTTTCAAGAGTTTAAAAAGATGATAGCAGCGAGTAAAGAGAAGTATATTGTTTTAAGAAATGAAGATGGAGTAGAGGTTGTGATAAATAAAGACAAAGCAAAAGCGGTAAAGGGGAAAATACTGCAGCGCTACAGCATAAAGTCCTCTGTGAATAGTAAGTAGATATGTATGATGTAGCAGTTGTCGGTGCAGGCATAAACGGGTGTAGTGCTGCCTATGAGTTTGTGCAAGAGGGTAAAAATGTCATTGTTTTTGACAAAGAGGGTATAGCAAGCGGAGGAAGCGGTGCTGCCGGTGCTTTTATTTCGCCGAAGTTTTCTAAGGCAGGAGAGCTTAAAGAGATTATAGAAGAGGCTTTTGTTTACTCCATGGAGTATTATGAGACCAATTTCAAACATTTTTTTACAAAAGCACAGCTGCTGCATATCGCAAAAGATGAAGCCGAGGGGGAGAGTCTGCGTGTTTTTAAAGCAAAAACAACACTGAAACTCAAAAAACCAAACGAAGAACTTTTAGAGAGTCTCACGCAGAGTGCCAAAGAGCAAGAGTATGTCTCTTTGGATGCCGGTGTTGTTAATGCAAAAGAGATCTGTCAAAAGATGATAGCCGGAGCAAAGTTTGTCTCTTTGGATGTTCAAGAACTGGTATGGGAAGATGGGTACTGGCTGATAAATGAGAGCTATGCAGCACGTGAGCTTATTCTCGCAACCGGAGCGTATAAAACCATCATCAAAGAGCCTTATATTGGTCTTCGTGGTGTATGGGGACATAGAATAGATGTAAAAAGCAAATTAAAAAATCCCTATTCTATTCATCAGTTTGTCTCCATTGCACCTAGTAGTGATGGTATCATAGCTATTGGTGCGACACATAATGTGCATTATCACCCTCAAACTGCAAAAGAGCCCTATGATGTTAAGGCAGGCAGAGAAGAGCTGCTTGAAAAAGCTGCACGCACTGTGAAGCTTGATGCAGTGGAAGTAGTAGCTGATTATACCGGTCTGCGTTCAGGCTCACATGATTATATGCCGCTTCTTGGTTCCCTTGTTCTTTCAAAAGAGACACTGGAATGTTGTGAAAAAAGTATACGGGTAAAAAAGCCGGATTTTGGAGAGTTTCTCTACTATCCGCATCTCTATATGATAAATGGAAGTGGAGGATATGGTTTTGTTTTAGCACCGTATTTGGCAAAAATGCTTAAAGAACAGATACTCAGAGGCAAAGAGATAAGTCCGAGACTCTCTCCTGCCCGCTTTTTTGCACGGTGGGTTAAGAAATCTTAACGATGTGAGGCGGAACGGTTTTAAAGACCTCTTTTATACCGTTGGCTCTTTTTTCCCGCATCTTTCCTGTTGCAAAAGGGGAGAGAAAATATGCCAATTCTTTACACTCATCAGCATCATAGTTGTTGTCATGCATAAAGACGACAGTTTTGTCTAGTTTGTTGACATGTTCGCTCAGTGTTTTTGCATAAGCGATGATGTTTTTATGGTGTCTGTCATATTTGTTCCCAATCCCAAAAAATACAAACTTTCCGGTAAGACGCATGTTTGGAATGTCAAGATAATTAAGCTGTTTGTCATAACGTGTGAGTTGCGTTGAGGTGAATTTATCTAAATCAGCATCAAACTCTTCTAAGATTGGTGTCGGTTCAATATTTTCACGGTTGTAGCCAAAAAGGTACTTAATCTCTACAAGTTTGCCTTTATAGTGCTCTTTTAAAGCAGCATTGAGTATATACATTTTTGGTGTTTCATTGATAGTTACATACTCATCATACTTCTCAAAACCGTCATCTTGTAAAAAACGGCTCATTTTGTGGCCTGTAGGTGTCTCCTCAGGGTTGTACAAAAAGATAGTCCCTGCTACATGTTTACGCTTTTTTTTGAGCATATTTTCTAAATCTGCTACGCTTATTTTCTCATCTTCATTTTCATTGATGTAGATATACTGCTCAACCAAATAATCCATATCGAAATTTGTCGAAAACTTTCCAAATACTTGCATCTAAAACCTTTTAATTTTGTGAATTATACTATAAGTTGTTTTATAGTCTCCTATGCCCTATAAATGGAGTTAATTTACCACAAGGGCTCTTGCTATCTTTACTGTAGTCCTTATTTATTGAGATATAATACTATAAAAAATTTTAGGAAAACTATGAACAAACTTACACTTGAGACACTTGAGCGATGGCTCTGGGATAGTGCCGATTTAATGAGAGGGCATATTGATAGTTCTGATTTTAAGAACTATATCTTTGGCTTACTCTTCTTAAAGAGAGCAAATGACCAATTTATTGAAGAGGCAAATATCGCTGTAAATGAAGATGGTGTAAGTTTAGAAGAAGCACTTGAAGATGAAGACTATCATCAATTTTTTATTCCACATGAAGCCTATTGGACTGAGCTAACAAAAAAGACTGAAAACATAGGTCAAGCTCTTGATAAGGCTTTTTCACTTATAGAAGAGCATAACTCACAACTTGAAGGGGTTATGACTGCTGTTCATTTTGGAGATACTGAGAAACTTCCAGATAGCTTACTTCAAAGACTGCTACAACACTTTAACAAATACTCTCTTGCTAATGAGCATTTAGACAATCCCGATATTTTAGGCTCTGCTTACGAATACTTAATCCGTGAATTTGCTGATGATGGTGGAAAAAAAGGTGGAGAGTTCTATACACCAAAAGAGGTAGTGAAACTTGTAGTAAGCCTTATAAAACCAGAAGCTGGAAACAGTGTTTATGACCCTACTTGTGGAAGTGGTGGTATGCTTATACAGAGTGCTAACTACATTAAAGCCAATGGTGGAACGGTTGGTAAGTTTGTAGATGCGAAACTTTACGGTCAAGAGAAAAACCTTGGAACTTGGGCTATTTGTAAGATTAATATGATTGTTCATAACTTCAAAGATAGTGATATAAGAAAGGGAGATACTCTTTCAAGTCCTAAGCACTTAGAAAATGGCGAATTAATGACATTTGATAGAGTGATAGCAAATCCACCATTTAGCTTAAAGAAGTGGTGGGCTCCTGCTGAAATAGATATAAAGCAAGATGAAAAAGGTAAAGAGATAGCACCAAAATATAACTCTGTTGTCTCTGATGAATATGGAAGATTTAAGTATGGCATACCACCACGAGGTTATGGAGATTTAGCATTTGTTCAGCATATGGTAAGTGTTCTTAAAAATGATGGTCGTATGGGTGTTGTATTGCCACACGGGATACTGTTTCGTGGTGGAACTGAGGGAAAGATACGAGAGGGCTTACTAAATGATGACATTATAGAAGCCATCGTTGGACTTCCTGAGAAGCTGTTTTACAACACGGGTATTCCTGCTTCAATCATAATCATAAACAAGAGTAAATCTGAAAACCTTAAAAACAGAGTGGTGTTTATAGATGCTTCAAGCGAATATAAAGATGGTAAAAATCAAAACACTCTGACAACTGAAAATATAAATAAAATTGTAGATAGCTATAATGGACTTGCTGATATAGATAAGTTTATGAGAGTTGTTGATATGAGTGAGATAAAAGAGAACGATTACAACTTAAATATTTCACGATACATTGATACAAGTGATGAAGAGATTATCATTGACATTAAAGCTACTATGGAAGATATAAGTGAGTTAGAACTTAAAGAGCAAG
>JALUWT010000199.1 GCA_027019325.1 Sulfurimonas sp. | reverse complement strand
CGAATATTTAGAAAAAGTTAAGTAATTAACACAATATAAAGAAGGGGAAAGTAGCATGGGATTAAGTAATAAAGAGTTACCAAAGTTAGGTTTTTTGTATATGGACTATGTCCTAAGATTTTTTGATCACTCAAACTTTAAAGGTTGGCCAAATAAAATAGAGACTGTGACCTATCATTGGAAAAATGATAAAGATAGATTTATTAAAGAGGTAAAGCGTAAAAAAATTGATGTTCTCATTGGAAATATTCCTGCTACTGCGTATGAAACTTTTAGAGAGATAGCACGTGAACTGCCTCACGTACGCTTTATTCCCTCTTTAGACACACAGTTCTCTAATAAATCAAAAGAGAATGTAACACGTTTTGCATGGAAGTATGATCTGCCAATACCAAAAACATACATCTATTACAATCATGACAATGCCTACAAGCTTTTGAAAAAAGCCAAGTACCCTAAAATTGTTAAAAAATCTTATGGTCCATCAAACTATGGTGGTTATTTTGTTCATAAAGTTGACTCTTACAAAGAGGCCGAAGAGCTTTTTGCAGAAAAAAAATACCACCCTATGTATTTTCAAGATTTTCTTCCTATGGAAGCGGACATCCGTGTAATGCTCATCGGGCATAAACCTGTGTGTGCTTTTTGGCGTCGTGCACCCGAAGGTGAATGGCTTACAAATACCTCTCAAGGTGGAAGCATGGATTATATGGATGTTCCTAAGTCTGTTCTTGATCTGGCCGTAAAAACATCAAAAGCTGCACGAGCAGAATACTGGGCTTGTGATATCGCTTATGGAAAAGATGGAAAAGTACGCATTTTAGAGTGTGCAACGGCTTTTGCAGCCTTTCCTTACATTCGTGACTGGATTGGTGAGTACATCATGTGGAGCCTGAGTGAAGGCAGATTTAGAAAACCAAATATGCCTATGTTTAACTGGGAAGAATTGGGTAAAATCGACCCATCACTGCTAAGAACTATGCGTCACATTGCTTTTGGTGCATACTCTGCTAGCTATGACGGTGCGTACTTCGGTAAGAAAAAGAAAAATTATGGCGGTAAAGAGGTTTATATCCATAAACTTGATAAAAAATACCCTATCTATGATGTCAAACGCAGATGGCATGAAGAGTGGCCGAGTGAGAAATGGAACTATCAAGATAAACTCGCACTCAACCCGGCAAAAAGTAAAACCAAAAAATCTGCAAAAAATGCACCACATCCTACACGTGATGAATCAAGTGAATCAGATGCAAATGAAGCAAAAATCACAAAAGGTGAGCTGAAAGATTTTCTTACTTCCATCGAAGGTATTGGTAAGAAAAAAGTTAAAAAGATGCTAGAGCATTTTGGTAGTGTTGACGATGTTGTCGGTGTTATCCATCAAAATCCTTCTATTTTAGAAGAGGTAAAAGGTGTTACTGGAAAAATTGTCAAAAAGATAGAAAAAGCATGGAAAAAGCTTCTTAAATAAGAAGCTTTTTATTCGCTAAAAGATATCTTTTAAGCAACATTAGGTGTGATATATTCATCCTGATGCGTTTGAGATATAACTTTTTGTTTTATTTTTGTAGATGAAGTTTGTGGATTATAAGTAACTTGAACTATTTTCTTCCCTTTTGATTTAAGGTATTTTTCCACTGCAATATTATGTGGTTTATCTCCCCAATCCTCTCCAATAACAAAAATATCGACATCTAACTCTTTACAAGCCGATACATATTCTAGTTCATGATATGCTCGCACATCATCTACACATTTAAGAGATTTAAGCATTTCTACTCTTTGCTTGAGTGGAATAACAGGAACATTTGGTTTATAAGAGTGTACGACTTCATCAGAAGCAACACCCACAACAAAAGTATCACCTAATGTTTTACAATATTCTAACAAAGCTAAATGACCTACATGTAACAAATCAAAAGTACCAACAGTATATATAATCATAATTTAATCTCCTTTAGTACATAACTGACTTTGCACACTATATTTAAGTGTCTAAAACTCCTTTATTATGGCATTCAAGGCATAATAGAGTTATCAAATATTATTAAAATTATCTTTTTGGATAAAATGAGAGAGCATTCACTACGGAGTAGAATATAGTATATGAGGTCAGTTAGTAATATGATTTAGGGTATAATAGCATTTTTATGCTAAATGCTTGCTACTATTCTATCATTTCATCATTCAAAATTTATTTATCCCAAAGGATCCTATTTATGTCAAAAAACAACTCTACAACTAGAGAAGTGCAACAACCAACAATTTTATCTTATGTAAAAGATATTCCAAACCTTTTATCACTTTCAGGGTTGGCTTGTACCCTCCTAGCTATCTACTTTAGTATTGCAGGTCTTTACGGGGTTGCTATGATTGGTATGGTTTGGGCTGTTGCTTTTGATTGGGCTGATGGTTTAGTGGCTAGAAAACTAAAAGGCAGGACTGCAACAGATGCTAAATTTGGTGGGCAACTTGATGTGCTCATTGATATAGTAAGTTATGGGGTAACGCCTGCTATTTTACTTTTAAGTTATGGAAGTTTTCAGCCTATATATTTAATAGGAGCATTCATAATGATAGCTGCAGCAGCTATACGACTGAGTTATTTTAGCACGTATGGCTTAGCCGGTGGCACAAAATACACAGGACTTGCTCTTGATAACAATAGTCTGGTTTTGGTTTCTATATTTTTACTTGAGGGTATTGTAAGTCATGGTACTTTTTCAATAATTTTATATATGAGTGGAGTTGGACTGGCTATTTTAAATGTATCAGAGATTAAAACACCAAAACTTTCAGGAAACCCGAGAAATGTCTATTTACTTGGGGCTTATACTTTAGGGATTACAGCTATTTATGGTTTACAACTTATCTCAAATTAAGTCATTTTAACTATAATCTGGTTAATTTTAATATTTTTTTCAGGGAATAATTTTGAGCAAAAAGCCATCTTTTACACACTTACATTTACATACAGAATACTCACTGCTTGATGGTGCAAATAAACTTTCAAATCTGGTCTCACGTGTCAAAGAACTTGGTATGACTTCTGTGGCCATGACCGACCATGGCAATATGTTTGGAGCTATTGACTTTTACAAGCAGATGAAGAGTGCAGGACTCAAGCCCATCATCGGAATGGAAGGCTACATCCATAATGGTGAAACACTTGGCGACAAAAGTACAAAACAGCGTTTTCATATCTGCCTCTATGCCAAAAATAAAAAGGGTTATGAAAACCTTATGTATCTCTCTTCAAAGGCTTTCATTGAAGGTTTTTACTACTTCCCACGTATTAACAAAAAAGAGCTGCGTGAGCACAGTGAAGGAATTATTTGCAGTTCTGCCTGCTTACAGGGAGAGGTAAACTGGCACCTGAATCTGCAAAATGAGCGAAATGTGAAAAACGGAGCGCTTGGCTATGAAGGTGCACTTGAAGCTGCCCGTGAGTATCAAGATATTTTTGGAGATGATTTTTACCTTGAACTGATGCGTCACGGTATTGGCGATCAGCTCTACATTGATGAGCAGATCCTCAAAATTTCTCAAGAGACAGGTATAAAGATTGTCGCAACAAATGACACCCACTACACCTATCCGGATGATGCGCAGTACCATGAAGCTTTTATGTGCATAGGGATGAATAAACTCTATGATGATCCAAACCGTATGCGCCACTCGGTACATGAGTTTTACATCAAATCTCCTGATGAGATGGCACGGCTTTTTGCTGACATTCCAGAAGCACTGTTGCATACGCAGGAGATAGTCGAGAAGTGTGAAGATTATGTACCTATTGTAAAAACTCCTACACCACCAAACTTTAAATTTACAAAAGAGTATGCTGATGCCGAAGGCTTAGATATAAATTTCGATGATGATGTATCCCTGCCAGATAATGCCAGTGAAGATGAGAAGAAAAAATGGTTCTCAGCGGCAGATAAAAATGATGCAGCATACTTTATATATAAATGTAAAGAGGGGCTTGAAGAACGTCTGAAAATTGTACCGCCTGAGCGTCATCAGGAGTATAGAGAGCGCTTAGAATTTGAGATGAATATCATTAATTCTATGAAATTTCCGGGTTATATGATGATTGTTTGGGACTTTGTGAAAGAGGCAAAACGTCTTGATATAGCTGTTGGTCCTGGTCGTGGTTCAGCTGCTGGAAGTCTTGTTGCATATTCACTTGAAATTACCGACATTGACCCGATGAAGTATGACCTGCTTTTTGAGCGTTTTTTAAATCCTGAACGGGTAAGTATGCCCGATATTGATATGGACTTTATGCAGGCTCGTCGTGGCGAGGTCATTGACTATGTTGTACGAAAATATGGGCGTAATCAGGTGGCACAAATCATCACTTTTGGTTCCCTTCTTGCAAAAGGGGTTATCCGTGATGTTGCGCGTGTACTTGAAATGCCGCTGAGTCAAGCTGATAAAATGGCAAAACTCATTCCTGATGAACTCGGCATCACACTCAACGGTAAAACGAAAAACGGCAAGTTTGTTGATGGTGCTTTTCAAAAAGAGCCGAAGATTCAAGAACTTATAGGTACTGATGCAAATATAGCACGTGTTTGGGAGTTTGCCAAAAAACTTGAAGGACTCAAGCGTAATGCCGGTATGCATGCGGCAGGTGTCGTTATCTCTAATGAAGAGTTATGGAAAAAGACACCTATCTATAAGCCAAGCGGGGAAGATACTTTTGTCACGCAGTACTCACTCAACTATATGGAAGATGTGGACTTAATCAAGTTTGACTTCTTGGGATTAAAGACGCTTGATGTTATTCAAAATGCGATTAAGCTCATCAAACGCAGATATGACAGAGATGTAAAATGGCATGAGATAGATGAAAATGACTCTAAAGTCTATGATGTAATACAAACTGGTGATACAGTCGGGATGTTTCAGATAGAGTCTTCGGGTATGCAGGACTTGAATCGTCGTCTAAAACCAGATAATTTTGAAGATCTTATCGCAGTCCTCGCCCTGTATAGACCTGGTCCTATGGAGTCGGGGATGCTCGATGACTTCATCGAACGTAAACATGGGCGTCAAGAGATTACCTATGTGTTTCCTGCTTTAGAAGAGATACTTAAACCTACCTATGGTGTCATTGTCTATCAGGAACAGGTTATGCAGATCGTGCAGACTATCGGCGGCTTTTCACTAGGTGGTGCAGACATTGTTCGTCGTGCTATGGGTAAGAAAAAAGTCGAAGAGATGATCAAGTATAACAAAGAATTCTCTGAGGGTGCTGCAAAGCAGGGGCTCGATTATAAAACTGCTTCAGAGCTTTTCGATTTAATTGAAAAATTTGCCGGATATGGTTTTAACAAATCGCACTCGGCAGCCTATGCTATGGTAACTTTTCAGACGGCATGGCTCAAGACCTATTATCCAAATGAGTTTATGGCGGCACTGTTGACATCTGACAAAGACAATACAGAAAAAGTTGTCCGCTACATTGATGAAGTCAAATGCATGGGGATTGAGCTTGCGCCGCCTGATGTGTGTGACTCTCAGCTTGAGTTCTCTGCAATTACAAAAGAGGGCAGAGAGATTATTTTGTTCGGTCTTGGGGGCATCAAAGGTGTCGGTGAGGCTGCCATTCATGCAATGCTTGAAGAGCGTGAAGAGAATGGAGACTACACATCTTTACAGGATTTTGTAAACAGAATCGAGCCGAGTAAAGTCAACAAACGTGTTATTGAAGCGAGTGTAAAAGCAGGTGGATTTGACAGATTCGGCTACTCACGCAAGGCATTGCTTGATCAGATTGACCTTATAGTGGAAACGGCTAAAAAAGCGAGTGAAGCAAAGAAAAATGCGGTTGGCTCTCTCTTTGGGGATGATGACGAGATAACGACAGTGGAGCTGACACTTAACAACTCCGAAGAGTTTGAACTCAAAGAGATTTTAGAGTTTGAAAAAGATACTTTAGGCTTTTATGTTTCCGGGCATCCGATGGATGATTACCGTGAAACGCTTGATGAGCTCAACTACACACTCTCATCTGAACTTGAAAACATCAAAGATGGCTCTTTTGCAATTTTCATCGGAAAAGTCGAAGAGATAACGAAAAAAATCTCTAAAAAAGGCAATCAATTCGGCATAGTTAACCTAATGGACTTTCATGGAAATATGGAGATTAT
>JALUWT010000198.1 GCA_027019325.1 Sulfurimonas sp. | reverse complement strand
AAAAGAGGAGAGTGAACTTGATTATGCGCTTGATGTCGCTTTTGAATTTGATTCGGTTGTGCTTGTTGAGCCGTTTTTAGAAGGTGTTAAAGAGTATAACCTTGCAGGATACTTTGCAGACGGGGCTATGCATTACTCCATTGTTGAAGAGCCGCATAAAGAGGAATTTTTAGATTTTGAGAAAAAGTATATGGATTTTTCACGCTCTGAACAGGTTTTAAAAGCTGATATTTCACCTGAATTAGAGACAAAACTCAAAGCAAATTTCGACAAAGTTTACAGAGGAATGTTTGAGGGCGCACTTATTCGTTGTGACTTTTTTGTGTATCAGGATGAAGTACTTCTTAATGAGATTAACCCGATTCCAGGATCTATGGCAAACTACCTTTTTGAAGATTTTGCGCACTCCATAGAGTCTTTGAGTCTCTCTCTGCCTCACGCTAAGCGTCCAAAAATTTCGTATGAATATATTCACTCAATTTCAAAGGCAAAAGGAAAATAATGGCGCTGAAGTCCATCCAGTTCAAGCAACACACATTTGACATAAGTTATGAGATAGTGAATCCTGAAGCCAAAGTAGATTTGATAATTTTGCATGGATGGGGAAGTAATAAAGGTCTGATGAAACAAAGTTTTGAGAAGTATATGGATGGTTTTCGACATATATACATTGATCTTCCCGGTTTTGGGAAATCAACCTGTTCGGCAGAACTGACAACGGCTGATGTAGCGAGAATAGTGGAACTTCTTATGATTCATATAAATGCCCAAAAAGATATCATTTTAGGACACTCTTTTGGTGGAAAGGTTGCTTTATTACTTGAGCCAAAGATATTGGTACTTGTAGGGAGTGCCGGAATCTATAGAGAAAAATCTTTGAAAGTAAAAACGAAAATAGCACTTTTTAAATCTCTTAAATTGTTTGGACTCTCAAAATTTCGCTCTCTTTTTGTTGCAGATGATGCAAAGCAGTTGAGTGAATATATGTACCAGACTTTTAAAAATGTGGTCAATGAGGATTTTTCCGATGAATTTTCCAAATATGAGGGCAGAGCACTGCTTTTTTGGGGTAAAAAAGATACAGCGACACCGATGAGCTCTGCAGAAAAAATCCATGAACTCATTAAAGACTCTACGCTTGAAGTGTATGAGGGTGACCATTACTTTTTTATGAACAATGCCTCAAATGTCTCGAAAAAGATTGAAGCGGAGTTTTTGAAAACTTTAGGACATGCCTAGATGGAAAATTATGAAACTTTCGTAGCCTTTGTTGTCAATGTAGTCTTTGTTACGCTGCTTGGATGGTACCTCATAACAAATCTGCAGTGGTATGATTATAAACTTGAAAGAGTACTTTTAAAACATCATAAGCCGCATTGGCATATTCTCTATTTTATCATTCCTCTCATTGCTTATTATACAACCGGTAAGTTTTTTACTATATTTTTTATCTTTGCTGTTGTTCCTGCCATTGTCATCTGGTACAAAAGACTCGATAAAAAGCTCGTCCTCACATGGCGTGTCAAACGCTTTTTAATTCTTCTTGTCTCTTTGACACTTTTTCAAGACATACTCTGTACTTTAAAACACGGGTGTGAGATATATGGTGTTTTGATGCCGCTTGCAGTCGCATATATAGGCTCAACACTTATAGAGAAGTTTTTATTTAAAGTTTATAAAAAAGAGGCGAAGAAAAAGCTCCAAAGTATGAAAGATTTGCAGATTATATGCATCACGGGAAGTTATGGGAAAACAAGTATCAAAAATTTCGTAGCGCAAATTCTCTCACGCAAGTACAATGTTTATGCAACACCAAGAAGTGTCAATACTATTGGCGGTATCATGGCTGATGTTAACAACAACTTGCGTGAGGATGTGGATGTTTATGTCTGTGAAGCAGGTGCACGTGAGAGTGGAGATATCTTTGAAATTACAACTTTTTTAGAGCCCCAAACTGTTGTTGTCGGACGAGTTGGCGAAGCACACATAGAGTATTTTAAAACTTTGAACAATGTCATACGCACCAAATTGGAGATTATGCAGTCCCCGAGACTTGAGCATGCTTTCATACACACTTCTGTAACGGATGAACCGCATGAAAAAGTCACCTTTTTTGGAAATGAGATTTCAAATGTCAATGCAACACTAGAAGGCACAGATTTCAGTGTGCAGCTTGATGGTGAAGAGCTGCACTTGCATACGGATATCTTAGGTGCTTTTCAGACGATGAATATTGCCGTAGCTGTACGCATTGCCAAACTCTTTGGAATGAGCAGCGATGCCATAGTCAAAGCAGTTGCAAGATTAGAACCGGTTGAACATCGACTGCAGCTTATCAAAGCAGGTGGAAAAATCATCATAGATGACGGTTACAATGGAAATATAGATGGTATGCTTGAAGGTGTGCGTCTTTGTTCTACACATGAAGGACGTAAAGTAATTGTTACACCGGGGCTTGTGGAGAGCAGTGATGAACTCAATCTCAATCTTATTAAAGCGATTAATGATGTTTTTGATATAGTTATAGTAACAGGTTCGCTGAATGCTGAACTTTTTATGAAAAATCTTACGGTAGAAAATAAAATCATGCTAGCTGACAAAGCAGTTTTAACAGAAGTTTTGGCAAATCAGACACAAGCGGGTGACATTATTCTGTTTGCCAATGATGCACCGAATTTTATTTAAGGAGTTGTTATGAGAAATGTATTGGCTGTGCTTTTATCAGTTGTCGTGGTCACTCTGTTTTCAGGATTTTGGTCTGGAAAAACAAATAATGAAATTAAGAAAGAGTATAGAATAGAAAGTGCAAAAACTTTGAAAATATTGTATAAATATGCTCCTGAAGCAAAAAAACTTATACATTCAGCTTATGGTTATGCTACTTTTAGTAATGTAGGTATCAATATTATTATATTGAGTGCTGAAGGTGGAACTGGTATGGCACATAATAATAGAACAGGAAAAAATATTTATATGAAAATGGGTTCAGCAGGAGTTGGGTTTGGTCTTGGTGTGAAAGATTTCCGTGCAATATTTCTTTTTGAAAATAAGAAAGTTTTTGATAATTTTGTAAATAATGGATGGGAAGCAAATGCCCAAGCGGATGCAGCAGCGAAAGTAAGTGATAAAGGCGGGGCTATAAATGCAGCTGTGGCTGTAGTACCAGGAATAAGACTCTACAAATTAACACAAAATGGACTGGCACTGCAGGCAACAATTCAGGGAACAAAATACTGGCAGGACAGTGATTTGAATAAATAATCTAAGTGCAATTGAAATTTTGAAGTTAATAGACAATATTACAAAATATGTAGCATATATAACAGCATTGATACTCGCACTTTTGGTAATGCTCATAGTGTATGATGCAACAAGCCGCTACCTTTTTTCTGAAGGTTCAACGGCACTGCAGGAGTTGGAGTGGCATCTTTTTGATGTGGTTATACTGCTGAGTATCGCCTATACACTGCGAAATAATGCGCATGTGCGCGTAGACATTTTTTATGAAAGATTTGCTCCAAAAACAAAAGCTTTTATTAATATCTTTTCTTTCATCTTTTTCGTTTTACCGCTCTCTTTTTTAATTATTTATATCGGGATTGGTTTTGTGGAACTGAGCTATGTGCAGCATGAGGCATCAAGTGACCCGGGCGGACTGAAGTACCGTTGGATTGTTAAATCTTTAATGCCTCTTGCCTTTATACTTTTAGCACTGCAGGCTTTTAAAGAACTCTTTGCTGACATCAAAAGATGGAGAGAACTGTGATAGCCTTAGTTATGTTTGCTGTGGCTCTTTTACTGCTTCTTTTTGGTATTCCTGTCGCTTTTGCTTTTGGCGGGGTGGCTATGATGTTTGCTTTTCTTACACCTGATGTCGGTTTTGAAGTTTTTAACATTTTACCGTTTCGAATTTATGGAATTATGAGCAATACTACGCTGATGGCTGTACCGCTTTTCATTATGATGGGACTCATCTTAGAAAAATCTGGCATGGCAGAGAAGCTTTTGATGTCCATGAGCGCACTTTTTAAAGGTGTTCGCGGTGGACTTGGTGTGAGTGTTGTCCTTGTTGGTGCCATACTGGCAGCATCTACGGGTATAGTCTCTGCCTCTGTTGTTATGATGAGTGTTATAGCACTGCCTTTGATGCTCAGTGCAGGGTATAACAAAGGTTTGGCTTCTGGAACGATAGCTGCAAGTGGAACACTTGGGCAGATTATTCCGCCTTCTATCATTCTCATCGTTTTAGGGGATGTTATGAGTGTGAGTGTGGGTGAGCTTTTTATGGGTGCGGTACTGCCGGGATTGACGCTTGTCGGTCTCTATATAACATACATTTTAATCCGTGCATTTTTAAACAAAGAGGATGCTCCTGCCATCGTAACAGAGGAACGTGTTACTGTTTTTGATCTGCTGCGTGCGATTATTCCTCCCCTGCTTTTAATGGTGGCAGTTCTTGGAAGTATCTTTGCGGGCATCGCTTCTCCTACAGAGTCCGCTGCTTTTGGTGTTGTTGGCGGTGTCATTTTATCTGCAGTGAACAGAACACTCAATTTTGAGATGATAAAGTATGCACTTTTTGAGACAATGAAACTCTCAGGAATGATTTTTATGATTCTTATTGGTGCGACAGCATTTAGTCTTGTTTTTAACGAACTTGGTGGAACAGACTTGATACTGGACTTTTTCTCTCATGATATCGGCAATGTCTGGGTCTTTATCGGTATTGCGATGCTCAGTATTTTCATCCTTGGCTTTTTCATTGATTTTATCGAGATTAGTTTTATCATCGTACCGATTTTAGTGCCTGTCATGGATGCTTTTGGCATAGACCCCATCTGGTTTGCCGTCTTAATCGCTATGAATCTGCAGGCATCTTTTCTCACGCCACCCTTTGGACTTTCGCTCTTTTTTCTCAAAGGTGCGGCAGGTAACAGTGTTACGACGATGGATATTTATAAAGGGATTATTCCTTTTATATTGTTACAGCTGTTAGGGCTTGGACTTGTTATACTGTTTCCAGACTTGGTATTTGCATTTATATAAACCAAAAAGGAAAAAAGATGAAAGATATATTGTATGCTCCATGGCGGGATGAGTATGTTACTAACGAGAAAATAGAGGGGTGTGTGTTTTGTCACATCGCATCTCACGCAGCCGAAGATGAGAAACTGCATGTGCTTTACCGGGATGAAGATTGTTTTATGGTTATGAATAAGTATCCGTATACACCGGGGCATTTTATGATTATTCCCAACATGCATACAGATAAACTCGAGGAGCTACCATGTGAGACATGGCTGCATATGTCAGCTCTGGCACAAGAATCTGTAAAACTTTTAAAAGAAGGATTTGGTGCAAAAGGCGTGAACATCGGCATGAATTTAGGTTCAGCAGCAGGAGCGGGAATTGCAGAACACATTCATATGCATATAGTGCCACGTTGGGAGAGAGATACCAACTTTATCACATCTATTGGCGAGACACGGGTCTACTCTACTGATTTTGAGAAAATATATAAAAAGATTAAAAGTTTAATTCCAGAGTATATCAGTGCAGCTTTTTAGATATCTTTCTTTCATTATATCTATTATAGTCTCACTTCAGGCAGGGACCTATCCAAAAACATTTTCTTCTCTGGGCAGTCCGCTTTATAAAGCATCGCAGCAACTGAATAATTTTTCAGATAACAAACACCTGGAAAAAGCGATAAAAAAGTATCAAGAAAATGCAAATAAATCATTAAGCAATGGCTTGCATGTAGATAAAAGTGCAAAGAAAAAATCTAAGCTATCTTATCTAAAAGAGCTACGAAATTTGCAAAAAAAGTATGACTATCTTATTCACCTTTTACATCTTGAGATACGAAAATCGATACAAAAAGATAATTACTCGTCCTTTGTCGCACTTACATCGCATGAATTGCCAACACTTTTAGCTCCAAGGGAACTGCGTGAGCAGGCAATTGTTTTTTATAAAAAACACAAAGATAAAGAAAAAAGTAAACTTTTAGAGACTTTTTTAAAAGAAAAAAAATTGCTTGCCTCATCTTCACAAGAGTTTTTTAATCAGACAAAATCATCACAGTTGAGTTCTCACGCAGTTCAAAAAAGCAGCCGCAAGGATGTCTATACAACAACGAAAAAACATCGGAATTCTGTAGATATATTCTTCACAAATACAAATCTTTATGATGTAACATTGC
>JALUWT010000197.1 GCA_027019325.1 Sulfurimonas sp. | reverse complement strand
CACATCCCCAAGGGCCTCCCCGAGCGGCGGCGAGATTCTCGTCTTGAATCCGCGGAAGAGGTAGTCGAGAACCCCCTCGCCGGCAACGTCGTGGGTAAAGCGGACGCACTGGCCGCAGAGGACGCACTTGTTGTTGTCCAGCGCGACCCACGGGTGGCTCTCGTCTATCTCGAACCTGTTCCCCTCGCCCTCGAAGACGTCCTGCCTCGCGTTGTAGAGCGTTGCGTACTCCCTTAACTTGCACCTGAAGACCTCCATACAACCGCAGCTCATACAGCGTTTCGCCTCTTCGAGAACCTGCTCCTCGATTAATGCCGGCTCGACCTCCTCGAAGGTTCTCTTCCTCCTTTCCGGATCGAGGAGCTTAACCTTAGCCCTCGGCTTTCTCTCAATATCCTCATAGTCCTTCTCCGTCACCTTCTTCCAGTGGTTGTAGGGCCTGAGGTCGAAGAGGACGCGGTAAAGGTCGTCATCGCTTAAGACTTCCTCTATGTGCTTCTCCGGCTCGGTGAGGACTTCCCTGGCCTTCTCCAGCTTACCCTTGAGGTAGAGGTCTATCATTATCGTGGCCCTTCTCCCGGTGGCTATGCTCTCGATGACCGTTGAAGGCCCGAGGACGAGGTCTCCGCCGGCGAAAACTCCGGGAACGCTCGTCTGGAGCGTCACCTCATCAACGAGAGCCTTACCGCGCCTCGCCTCGATGCCGAGGCTCTTGAGGAACTCCTCGTCGCAATACTGGCCTATGGCGAGGATGACGTTGTCGGCCCTGACGCGGAACTCCGAGCCCTCGATCGGTACCGGTCTCCTCCTTCCGCTCGCGTCCGGCTCGCCGAGGCGTATCTTTACGAGTTCTACCTCCTCGACCTTCCCGTCGCCGAGAATCTTCACCGGGTTCGTCAGGAACATGAACTCCACGCCTTCCTCCATCGCTTCCTCCACTTCCCTCTCGTTGGCTGGCATCTCGGCCTTCGAGCGGCGGTAGACCACGGTAACCTTCGCACCGAGCCTCA
>JALUWT010000196.1 GCA_027019325.1 Sulfurimonas sp. | reverse complement strand
GGGTTAGCGTACATTGCGGCATTTAATGCGAACATTCCTATTTTAAAAAGTGCTACACCTGCAACAACATCACCTATGTGATTTTGCAATGATGACAAAAGTCCTATACCGCCTTTTATGGCATTAAACACACCTGCAACTGCGACTTTAACTTTTGTTATCGCTTCGTCTCTATATTTTGCATTTTTAAACTTCTCTGTGAAGTCGCTCATCAGTCCTGTTACTTCTTTAAGAACTGGTGTGAGTGCTTTGAATTTTATACTGTTTACAGCAAAGCTAAGATCTTGCATAGTGTCATTGTAGGCTGCCGCAGCTTTTATGTCTTCTTTACTTGCACCGCCTCCAAGTTCTTTAAGTCTCTTACGTGAGGCAATGAGTCCATTCACTCCCTCATCTAACATTAGCAGTGATTTTCTTCCGGTCATACCGAATGCTGCATCTGCAAGTGCCATTTTAGCTTGCTGTGTTGGAAGCTTCGCATACGTTTTGAGTATCATCTCGTACGCTTCTTTATTGCTTTTCGCACCTTTCAACTGCATTGCAAGTGCAGGACTTATCTTTTTAATGACATTTGCCATAAGTCCTGAGCCTGTTGATTGAAACACACCTAAACGCTTCGTGAAACGTGTAAGTGAAGCATCCATATCATCTGTTGAGAGTCCTGCGTGTTTTGCCTGCTCGTGCATCGCTTGAAGTTCATCTGTTGGGAGCTTCAGGTTTCCTGCTTTTTTCCCTAGTTTGTCAAGTGCTTCCGCTTGCTGATTGACTGCCATTGCAAGTCCGCCACCAAGTATAAAACTTCCAATTCCTGCAAGTTTACCAAAGCCGGATGCGTAACCTTTTAAACTTTTTTTTCCTGCATTTATGCTTCTGTTCACTCTATTTAGTTTCTTACTTAACCGTGTGAGTGATGATTGGCTCTTGTTCACATTTGAAGATGCTTTTTTAGATGCGTTTCCCAATCCTACAAAGGACTTAGCAACATTTTTAAGCGGTGACGATGCTCTATCGAC
>JALUWT010000195.1 GCA_027019325.1 Sulfurimonas sp. | reverse complement strand
ATTAAGTGCTTTTGGATTCAAAAAAATGAGTTTTTTTATGAATTGAGAGGCAGGGGAAATGTTATGGAATTATTTGGGCTAATACAATTATTTGACATATATAACACAATGTGTTATAGTGTTATATGATTAAAAGTTTCAAAAATAAAGAGAGTGAAACATTTTATATTACGGGAAAAAGTAAGAAATTACCTTTAAATATTCAAAAAGTAGCACTAAGAAAGTTGGATTATCTAAACGGTGCAAACACTTTGGATGACCTAAAAGTTCCTCCGGCAAATAGACTTGAGAAACTTCAAGGTGATTTGAAAAAATATTACTCTATACGGATTAATAAGCAATTCAGAGTTATTTTCAAGTTTGAAGATAGTAATGCTTATGATGTAAGTATAGTTGACTACCACTAATTTTACAAGGAGAGAGTATGATAGAGTTACAAAGAGCACCAACACATCCCGGTGAAATACTCAAAGAGGAATTTTTACAACCTATGGACATTACGCAAACCCAACTTGCAAAAGCTCTCCATACATCGTTTCGGGCTATCAATGAACTGGCTAATCAAAAAAGAGGTATCACGGTAGAGATGGCTGTAAAATTATCGAAATACTTTGCTACATCACCAGAACTATGGCTGAATTTGCAAAATAGTTACGACCTCTACAAAGTTATTCAGAAGAAAAAGAGTCTTATAGAATCTATTCAACCCATCGAAGTAGTGGCGTAGTACACTAATTCGGGAGAGATGGAACGTGTTAAAGAAAGATGTGCATGATTAAAAATTAAACACGAAATCTAAATATTTTCAATTTTATAGAGTATAATTTCATCATATTACTATGGAGATGAATTATATGCAGACACCTTTAGAAAGCTTTATAGATCACAAAGCAGACACAGGAATGCAGTGCGGTTCATACTCCATAGATATTCCGCCGCTTAAAGAGGGGGAACAGTACCGTTTTCACTTTGATGCTGTTGCCTGTGTAGGGTGTCGCTGTTGTGAAGTCGCATGTAACGAACAAAACAATAATCCTGCAGATATAAAATGGCGTCGTGTCGGTGAGATGGAAGGTGGCGATTTTCCGGTTTTCACGCAGATGCTTAACTCCATGAGTTGTAACCACTGTATAGATCCTGAATGTCTTAAAGGCTGCCCGACAAATTCTTATATCAAGATAGATGCAACGGGTATTGTTGTGCATGATGATGATACCTGCATCGGGTGTCAGTACTGTACATGGAACTGTCCTTACGGTGTGCCTGTCTTTCATGAAGAACGTAACATTGTTACAAAATGCCATATGTGCCACGAACGTCTTGATGTGGGGCAAAGTCCTGCTTGTGTTCAGGCCTGTCCTGCAGGAGCAATTGAGATAGAAGTGGTCAATGTAGAAGAGTGGCTGAACCGTGACATTGATGAACAGGCAAATATGCCGTTTTTACCTGATGCCCGCATCACAAACTCGACAACACGCTACACACTGCCTGATAATCTTCCTGAAGATATGAAAGAGATGGATGAGCACATCTTAAAACCGGCACATAAAGAGATACCGCTTGTTTTTATGACTGTGCTCACGCAGATATCTTTAGGTGGATTTTTAGCACTCTTTTTGGGTGACGTTATGAGCCTTTTTGGTCTTGAAAAAACAAACTGGATTATGGCTTTGTTGGTCGTTTTTCCTGCAGCTGTGGGACTTCCACTCTCCGCGCTTCACCTTGGTCGGCCATTTTTAGCGATGACAGCTATGAAAAACATAAAAACCTCTTGGCTTTCACGTGAGGCATTGGCTCTTGGTGTGTTTACCGCTTTGATGACAGCAGTTGTGGGTGTATACTGGTTTAATGTCTCTCATCTTCTGCGTTTACTTCTTGAAGCTGTAACGCTTAGTGTCGGGGTGTATGGAATTTATGCACAAAGTATGATCTACCGTATAAAAGCCCGTCCGTCTTGGGATAGAATCACAACAAATTATAAGTTTTTTGGTGTGGCATACATCGGAGTCTTTTTACTGGCATTTGTGAGTAGTATATCAACTGTGCATGAAGCCATCATTCCTTTAACAACATTGGGAATGCTTGGTGCACTGGCACAACTTTTCTTCTCGTATGAAGATTTGCGAACGCTTGATGCCAAAGAGAATGCATACCAGCTGCAACGCACAAAAAGACTTTTAAATGAAAATTTTGCGAATGTAAAAAAGATTCGTTTTATAAGTTTGTTAGTTGGTGGTGTGCTGTTGCCTCTGTTGGCTCTTGTATTTGTCAGTGGTGCATCTGTGACAGCTGCTTCGATTATTTTAGGTTTAGCACTCCTTATAAGTTTTGCGAGTGAGATTAGTGACAGATTTTTATTTTACACAACTGTCGTTTCTCTTGGTATGGCAGGCGGATTTTTTGTGGGTAAACAGCGCTAAAGTACACTTTTTTTCGAAATAAGCGCTTTTGCAAGAGAATTTCTAATGGAGTCGTAGGCTTCTGCATTTTGTTTGAGTGTTTTTTTCTCTCTTTGTAGTTTTCTGTTGAGGGTGTCAAGCTCTTTTTGCAGGGCAATATATTCTGAAAGCCCATTTTGCTTGACAACTTTTTGTAAGGTTGCATGTTTTAACTCTTTGAGTTGTTTGAGTCTCTCTTCTTCTTTGAGCATATTTTCTTTAAGTACTCTTTTTTTCTCTTCACTTTTGGTGATGTCAAGTTTGTCATGTAAAATATTTATGGAGCGTGTAGAGTGCTCTATTTCAATCTCTGTACTTGCCTTTTCACTCAGCAGGAGCTCATTGTTTTTAATAGGTGAAACACCGTTGACATAAAATTTTTGTACCCTCTTTTGATAGAGACTTTTCTCTTTTTTCAGTGTGCTGATAGAGTTCTTTGCTTTAGTGTAAATCTTGACGATGCTCAGCATAGAAGGGACTGTCCAGCGTAAACCGTTGTCTGCTTCGATGTGAGGGATTTTGTATTTAATGCCTTTTATGACTAAGATGTCCTGAGAGTAGTAGTTAAGAAAATTCATCACATAGTGGTTCGAGATAGCAATCTCATCGAGAATGAGTTCTGAGATAGATGAAAATACCTCTTTAAAATGGATACGGAAAAGATAACCGGCAAAGCCTAAGAAAAAGCCGTCTTCATTGTCATATATCTTTATAAGTTTTTCAAGTGTGATGGCATGAATATGGGAAAAGACATTTTTTTCATACTCTTCGTTAGATATCTTTTTGACAATAAAGTATTTGTGAACAAACTCTTGGGCAATCTCTGCAAAAAAGTTTTTATTCTCTTCTTCTGCAAAAAATTCTTCATAAAAAGATTTGAGCTCTTCTTCATTAACACCGTTATAACGGTTTTTTACGGTGTTTTTATCTTTTTCAGCTACTTGTTTCTGTACAGTTTCATCAATGATTTTGATGAAAATATTGCCTTTTTTGTTGATAACAACAGCATTGTCTGTTAATTCAAAAGCTGCGCGAATGTAGGCTTTGATGAGGTCTGCAGCGGAATATTTTTCTTCATGAATATTTTTACTTAAAAAAGTTGTAATGCGTGTTACAAGCGAAGCTCGCAGCAGTATTTGGTTCTCTTTTTTCTTGTAATCATAGAGAACATCCGCTTCATAATTTTCAATGAGTTCTACAAAAGCATCTAAAATTTGTTCATTTATTTTTATTTGTCTGTGCATATTTTATTTTATCTAAAAATATTTAAATTTTCTACTTAGGTAGTTCATTGCTTAAATATTATACGTCTAACTTACAAAATGGGTACTTTTTTGTGCTATTATTAAACTATAGACTTCTTGCATAACCTAGATATATCTCAGAGGGAAGAAAAAAAGATGAAATTGTGCAAAATCTTTTTTGTACCCCAAGGGCATTTCCTGCGGGCAAGCGTAGCCGTAGCTACGGTGAGAAAAAGTTTTGTGCAAGTTCGCTTTTTTTATCCCTCCCTTTGGGCAATTTATAGAGAGCTTTACTCTGCGTTAGATAACCTTCACCGTAGCTATGGCTATGCTGAAGAACATCTGCCTTGATTAAAACTCTCTATAAAATGCTGAGATATATTTAGGTTATGTAAGAAGTCTAATCGAATGTAAGTGAGCAATTATTATGGTAGATAAAATAAAAGATTTTTTAGGTTTTGATATAAAAGAGGAGAGGTTTAAGCTCTCCTCTGATGAGATTTTTGGTATGATTTCTGATGAAAAGAAACCTGACAAATGGGTTTTCTCAACATGTGGGTATTGTGGTGTGGGATGTGGACTTTACATTGGTGTTAAAGATGGTAAAGCAGTCTATACAAAAGGAAATCCGAAGCATTTTGTCAATCAGGGTACACTCTGTCCCAAAGGGCTTTCCGAGCACCAGATGATAAACTCACCACACAGGATTCAAACGCCACTAATTCGTAAAAATGGCGAACTTCAGGCGGCTACTTGGGATGAGGCTTTTACTAAAGTAAGCTCAGAGTTTAAACGCATCCAAAAAGAGCATGGCAACAAAGCTGTATCTGTCATCGGAACGGGACAGTTCTTGACAGAAGAATTCTACACGCTTGGAAAATTTGTGCAATTAGGACTACAAACAAACAACTATGACGGAAATACAACACTCTGTATGGCTTCAGCAGTTATGGGCTATAAACAATCGCTTGGAAGTGACGGTGCTACAAGTTCGTATGAAGATTTCCAAAAGGCGGACACTATCTTTTTAGTGGGTGCAAATATCGCAGATAATCATCCGATTTTAACCTTGCATATCAATAAAAATCCGAAGAAAAAAGTGATAGTAATTGATCCGCGTGCAAGTAAAACTTCACAAATGGCAGACCTCTATGTACCTATTAAACCACGAACAGATTTGGCACTTTATAATGGTCTGGCTTACATTGTTTTAGAGCAGGGTTGGGAGAATGAGGGCTACATCAAAGCCAATACAAACGGCATTAAAGAGTTGAAAAAACACTTGCAGGATTATCCACCGCAAGAGGTTGCAAACATCACGGGTATAGATGTAAAGACACTTTATGAACTTGCACGTGAGTTTGTCTCAAATGAGAAAGTAATCACTGGCTGGACAATGGGTGTGAATCAATCTTTCATGGGAACAGACACAGTAAGTGCCATCATTAATCTGCACCTTTTAACAGGGCACATTGGACGTGAGGGGACAGGACCTTTTTCTATTACCGGACAGTGTAATGCGATGGGAACACGTGAGACAGGATTTACTTCCAGTCTACCGGGATATAGAAACTATGGTGATGAAAAGGCACTCAAAGAGTATGCAAGTATCGTAAATGTTCCCGAAGAGATTATTCCACGTGAGCGCGGGTATAAATATGCTGAAATCATTGATGCAATAGACAGAGGTGAAATAAAAGCACTCTGGATAACGGCGACAAACCCACTTGTCAGTTTTGTAAATCAGGAAAAACTGCGAGCAACTTTGGCAAAACTTGACCTGCTTGTTGTGCAAGATGCCTTTTTAGGTGATACCGCTCAAATAGCAGATGTGATTTTTGCAGCAGCAACCTGGGGTGAGAAAGAGGGAACATATACGAACTCTGAGAGACGCTGTAACAAAGCCAACAAAGCAGTTGAGCCAATAGGTGATGCAAAAGGTGATTTTGATATTATCATAGAGTTTTCAAAATACTTTGAAGGTGTCAATGAGATGCTTTTTCCTAACTGGAGCGAGCCACGTGATGCTTTTGAAGAGTGGCGAAAAGTCTCTAAAGGGCAGTTGTGTGACTACAGCGGGATAACGTATGAGCTTCTTGAAGAGCAGGGCGGTATTCAGTGGCCATGTAATGAGCAGTTTCCACTTGGAAGCAAGCGTCTTTATACGAAAGATATTCCATTTAGAACGGCAGATAAAAAAGCAAAATTACTTTGTCTTGAATGGCACCCGATGGCTGAACCTGTTAGCCCGGAATTTCCGGTGATTTTAAATACAGGGCGTACAGTTGAGCAGTGGCATACGCGCACAAAAACAAGAGATATTGCCATTTTAGATAATCTTGCTCCTGAAGCATGGGTAGATATTAATCCAAGTGATGCGAAAAAACTAGAGGTAAAATCAGGCGATAGAATGAGCCTTTCTTCCCCTCGAGGACGTGTTGATGATGTTGTTGTAAGAGTGACAAGTAGTGTCCGTCCGGGAACTGTTTTTGTCCCATTCCATTTTAATGAGCAGCTTGTAAACAGCCTGACAAATGAGAGCTTCTGTCCAAAATCAGGTGAGCCAAACTTTAAACAAACGGCTATTCAACTTCATTCTGAGGCAGTACCTGAAGGATTACATTTAGAAGAGCAAGA
>JALUWT010000194.1 GCA_027019325.1 Sulfurimonas sp. | reverse complement strand
CAAGTTCAGCTTCTTCATAAGCTCCAAGCATTTGAAGTCTAATAATTGCAGTATGAAACCAAGGCACACCTCTATTTTGTGAAATTCTTGAAGGTATAAAAAGATGAATAATCTCATCAGCAGGTATTCTTATCCTTTGTTGCTCTGTGAAAGCATACATATCGCCAGGATGTTTTTTATACATATGATAAGCAATCGGTTTCCCCCATTCATCAAATTCAATCCCCATTACAATATTTCTACCTGTATCATTCAAGTTTATATCTAAATGGTCCGCTTCAATTAGTTGTAAAGCAAAATTAAATTTATTTGAATAACCTTTGACTAATCGTATAAAAACTTCTCCATCCAAAGCCATTTGAGATATTGCAAGTTTTTGAATATCTAAAAATGAATATTTCCCTGTAACATCACAAATACCTTTTTTACACCATTCCTTAAAATTTTTTTCTATTAAATCATTACTTCTTTTATCTAAATTTCCATTTTTAAGTTTTATTTTTAATTGAAGTTTTATCCCCTTGCCAATAACATTGGTTTTAAGCATTCTTAGAAATTTTTTAGCATAATCATTATTTCTTGCTAAATCTCTACTTCTTGCTCTTAATTTATTTACATTTGTTCTGATTTCGTTATCAGCACTTATATTACTTGTCGCCCAGCTATATAAAGCATTACTAACTTTTGCACCATTGTAATTTTTCTTTTGTAGTGGCTCTTTTTTCTTTTTCAAAAAATCAAATAATCCCATTAAAACCTCGTTATTATTTTAGGTGTTCCAGTTTTCGCAAATTTTTGCTCAATAGCTACTTCTCTTTTGAATTTATCTCTTATTTGTAAAAGTTTAGTCATATCGCTTTTACCAACTTTTACTCCATTGTATTCAATAAATTCAACATCACTTTTACCTAAAAGCATATTTTCAATTTTTTCAAGCATTTGCTCAGCAAATGTAGCCATTAAAACCCTTTTTTATATAATTTTAGGATAAAAGAAGAAAAAAGTAAGGGAGTATATTAAGG
>JALUWT010000193.1 GCA_027019325.1 Sulfurimonas sp. | reverse complement strand
TGTCATGGCTATGATGAGTTCAGCTTTACTTCCTGCCTCAAGCCCATAGTTGTACGCTTGTGATACCTCCATCAATGACTCTACAAAGTTGGGGAATTGATTGACTTTGAGTGGGAAGACAGCTTGGAAAGAGCCTTGGTAGTTAAACTCTTTTTTGGATTTTTCGAAGCTATTAAACAGAGTAGAGATTTGTTTTTCTATCAGGTGAGGAAACCGAAGTAACAGAGGCCCTTTATATCCTTTCTCTCGTATCTCTTGAGTGATATTGAGTAAAGAAGGTTGTGAGGCATGATTGACATTTATAGTATTGTTGTTGATGATAAAATTATCATCACTCCACATGTCCAAACCAAAGCTTTTCATTTTGTTGCCTTACAAATTATTATGATTATTATAGCAAAACTTAATCTAATCTTACCTATACCCAAATATCGAAATAGGAATTCATGACTTTGTATTATCATCGTAAGCATATAATTCGCATAAAATAATCGCCGAACCTATGGGTGCGACTCATATTTCCTACAAATCCTATGCATACGAGCATAAAACAAATTCAAAGAATCCTACTTCGTTATTTTGGTATAATAGATGCATGAAAAAGCAGTTTTTAATCTATGATGACCATCGGGACTATTTGAAACTTAGTGCACAGGGGAAATGGACACTTTCTAGTGTCCGTCAGATAGAGAAAAAACTGAGTCAAACACCTTGCAATAAAAAAATCATTTGGGACCTTTCGAGTGTTGAAGAATTTGACTCTGCCGGGGTACTTTTATTTATAGAGTATTTCGAACGTTTTACCCATGAAATATACATCGAAGTAGTGGGCTATACAAGCAAACAAAAAGAGATGTACACACTGCTTAAAAAAGATACCCATGCCATTATAGAACCTAAGAAAGTCACAACACTAGAAGAGATAGGTAAAAATACGATTGAGATACTTTATGATATCCGAGATTTTATCACTTTTATAGGACATCTTTTTTCTGCGTTATTTGTTGTGTTGAAGCATCCTAAGAAC
>JALUWT010000192.1 GCA_027019325.1 Sulfurimonas sp. | reverse complement strand
TTTGTTATTATGAATATATTTTTGAATTGGAGTAAAATATGGAGACTATAGAAAACACTAAAAAAGCCTTTGGCTTATGGAGTGCCGTATTTTTAGGTATTGGCTCTATGGTAGGAGCTGGTATCTTTGTACTCTTGGGTGAAGCTGGTGCTATTGCAGGAAACTTAGTCTGGATTTCCTTTATTTTTGGAGGAATTATCGCCCTACTTAGTGGCTACTCTTTGGCTAAACTAGCCTCCTCTTACCCCTCTCGTGGTGGTATTGTTGAGTATTTGGTTCAATGTTATGGAGAGGGAGTTTTTTCAGGTTCTCTCTCGGTACTCTTCTACCTCTCTGCTATGGTAGCTATTGCCATGGTTGCAAAAACCTTTGGAACCTACTCTTCCATGATGATAGTTGGGGTCAATACTCCACTCTGGGCAAACAGCTTTGCCATAGGGATATTGATTATTTTTATGTTTATAAATCTTGCAGGGAGTTCTCTTATTGCAAAGAGTGAAAATGTTATTGTTATCATAAAACTCTCGATTATTGTACTCTTTACCGTCGTTGTATTTTTTTATATTAAACCCGAACTACTTTCACTTAAAGACGCACCACCTGTTCTCAATGTTTTCTCCTCTATTGCTCTGACATTTTTTGCCTTTGAAGGCTTTAGGGTCATTACCAATACAGCAGAAGATATGGAAAATCCAACAAAAACCATGCTTAAAGCCATGATGATAGCTATTTTACTGGTTATGGCTCTTTATGTAGCTGTTACCTTTGCTGTTTTTGGAAATTTACCTCTTCCTGAAATTATCAAAGCCCAAGATTATGCCTTAGCCGAGGCTGCCAAACCTGCTTTTGGAGAAGTTGGCTTTACCATTATGGCAATTGCAGCGTTAATCTCAACAGCCTCTTCAATCAATGCTAACCTCTATGCCGTCACCAATGTTACCTATCAGATGGCAAAAAATGGAGAGCTTCCAAAATTTTATCAACGAAATGTTTGGCACAGTAGCGAGGGGCTAATTATTAGTACAGCTATC
>JALUWT010000191.1 GCA_027019325.1 Sulfurimonas sp. | reverse complement strand
GAGAGATTTTTTTACTAAGCATTTCTATTTTCTCTGGGATAATGTCTAGTGCTACAACTTCATTATGTTGAGCTAACAAAAGTCCATTACTCAATCCAACATACCCTGTTCCTGCAATTGCGATTTTCATTATTTCGCTCCATTTCCATAAAAATTTTTATACCACTGCACAAATTTTGCTATTCCATCTGAAAGTTCGGTAGCAGGTTTATATCCAAAGTCATCTATAAGCCCACTTACATCAGCATATGTAGAAACGACATCGCCATCTTGCATTGGCATAAAGTTTTTCTCTGCTTTTTTTCCAAGAGTATTTTCTATAGTCTCTATGAAAGTCATTAGAGAAAGTGGAGCATTGTTTCCTATATTATAGAGCCTATAAAGGGCAGATGAACTTGATATCTCTGGATCTTTTGCATCCCATTTTTCATTTGATTGTGCTGGATTGTCTATAACTTTTATAACACCATCAACTATATCATCTATGTAAGTAAAATCTCTACTCATCTCACCATTGTTAAAGACTTTGATAGGTCTGTCATGAAGTATGGCATCAGTAAAAAGCATTGGTGCCATATCTGGTCTGCCCCATGGTCCGTAAACAGTGAAAAATCTTAGTCCTGTAGTCTGAATGCCATAAAGATGGGCATAGGTGTGTGCCATCATCTCATTGCTTTTTTTAGTAGCTGCATAAAGGCTTACTTGATGTTCTGTCTTATCTGTCGTTTTAAATGGTTGTGATTGATTGAGTCCATAAACTGAAGAACTTGATGCATATGCTAGGTTTTTCACACCATAATTTCTGCATCCTTCGAGTATATTTAAGAACCCTACCACATTACTCTGCGCATATGCATGAGGATTTTCAAGAGAGTATCTTACACCTGCTTGAGCTGCGAGATTCATAACAGCATCAAATTGCTCTTGTTTAAACAGTCTATCCATTGCTTCCTTGTCAGCTAAATCAATCTTATAAAAGCTATGTTTTTTAAAAGTATGAGAGCCTGTCTTTTTATTTTCTTCTATATCTTCTTTTTG
>JALUWT010000190.1 GCA_027019325.1 Sulfurimonas sp. | reverse complement strand
AGCATAAGGCTTAAAAGCCTCATCCGGCATTAAAAACGCGGCTGCGTGCAGTGTGTAAACACTCAATAGAACAAATGTGACGAGTTTTGTAAGAAATTTCATTATTAACCTTTAATATTTTAAGTGCCAGACCATAATAAATGTTGCCCTTCGGGTGAAAAAAGAGATAACAATCTACTGCGTTTAAAATCCTTGAAGCTACTAGTAGCTCCTGCGGACTTTCGCCTTGCATCTTATTATCTCTTTTTTCATTGAATTATGTCATTTACTATGGTCTGGCACTTACGAGAGAAAAGTATACAATTTTTTTGTGTACTCTTTGTGTATTGCTATCTTACACATTTATTATTAAACTTGTATTATAATTTGAAAAAATAAAATAAGAGTAAAAAATGAATATTGATTTAGATACTGAGATTTGTGTGTGCAATTCCCTGACTGTAAAAGAGATAGCAGAGTGCATCAAAAAAAATAATTTTACAACACTACAAGAAGTTTTAGACAATACAGAGATGCCCATAGGTGATAAATGTGAAGCCTGTCATGATGAAGGTTACTATAATGACGGACTCAATATCCTGATGGTATTGGCAATGGTTAAGAGTGGGCGAGTTTAATTGAGACCGTAAAATAAACTGTGTAAACCCACCTCTTATCCTGTAATCACTTCGTATATATTACGATATTTTATGTTGCAATACCTCTTTTTTCAAAACTTGTTGCACAAAAGCATTCAAAGAAACTCCAGCTTTCAATGCTTCTTGATATATTTTTTTATGAAGTTCAGGGTCAATTCTGACATTAAATACACCCTTATAAACTTTTTGAGGTTCTCGTCCAAGTTCTTTACATGTTTGAATATACTCATCTACTACATTATGAAAGTTCTTTTCTAATTCATCTGCAGTAGTCGCTTCAAATGTAACAAGATCATCAATCATCTCAAGTTTACCAAAAAAGCATTTATCCTCTGGGGAGTATTCTACACTTCCGATGTACCCATTATATTCGATTGTATTAGCCATTACACACCTCCTTAAGTTTGATTTGAATCTGCTTTATAATATAGACTTTTAAAATATTTGATGGATGTGGTTTATGAAGATTTATCAATAAATCTTTCTCTTCATTGAAGAACTTTACTGCCGAACCAGCACCATCAATTTTAGAAAAGCCACACGCGACAAGTAAGGTTTCCAATTCACTGAATGTCAAATTCTTCTTCGGTGGAATTTCCAAAAACTTTTTTAGTAATTTATCTTTTTTACTCATGCAATATGATACCATATTATAGTTGCAAAATCAAATGAATCTATTCGCCTCAAATAATTCCATAATAATTCCATAATATTTCCTTTTGTATTGAGTTTTGCAATTTTTGTGCAAGATTCATGGTTTTTGGGCATACCTCTTGACATGGCGTCTGCTATACAACAAAACAGTTATGATATTCATCTCAGGCAAACTGCTAAACTGGGCAGGTAAAAATTCAAAAATATTACAGTTTGAAACTTAAACCAACACCTATTTTAGGTATTATTTTCTCAGTTAATTTCATAGTCATTACTTAGAAAATATTTTTAATAAATGATAAATATATATTGCATTGCGTTTACTTAAGGATACTATTAGTGCTTTTTTCCTATTCTATAATCAAACTATATTATTAAAGAGATATAACTATGCCAAACAGATTAGAAAAAGAAGATTCCCCTTACCTCAGACAACACAAGGACAATCCGGTCGATTGGTGGCCGTGGTGCGATGAAGCCTTTCAAAAGGCAAAAGAGCAGAACAAAGCCATTTTTATCAGCATTGGTTACTCCTCATGCCACTGGTGTCATGTGATGGAAGAGAAGGTGTTTGAAAATCAGACATGTGCAGAAATTCTCAATGAGAGCTTCATAGCCATCAAAGTAGACAGAGAAGAGCGTCCTGACATCGACAAATATTATCAGGAAGTTTACATGCTGCTCAATCGCCGTGCAGGCGGCTGGCCTACTTCGATTTTCTGTACACCGGAAAATAAACCATTTTTTGCAGGAACATACATTCCGCCTGAGTCACAACAGGGCAGCATTGAGGGAATGGGTTTTGTCGAGCTCACGCAGCTCATAGCACGCAAAGTAAAAGAAAAGGATGAAAAACTTTGGGAAAATGCTGATGAAATAGAAGGCTTCATCAAACAGCCCGAACATCCAAAAGAGGCAACAGTTTTAAAAGAGGAGTTTTACAAAACATTTCTTACACAGGCGAAAAACAACTATGACACACGTAACGGCGGTTTTTCACAAAAACCAAAATTCCCTCACGCAACTACACTAAACACACTCATGGTCATCGAAAGAATATACAAGGACAAAGCCGCAAAAGCGATGCTCACGCATACACTTAGCGAGATGAAAAAAGGCGGTATGTATGATCTTGTTGATGGTGCTTTTTGCCGCTACAGTGTCGATGAACGCTGGCTTATACCCCACTTTGAAAAAATGCTTTATGATAATGGACTGCTGTGCGGCATATACACAGATGCTTATCTTGCATATGGTGATGCAAGCCACCTGCAGACTGCACGTGAGATAGCTGACTTTTGGCAAAACTACATGAGTGAAGATAATCTCTTTTACTCCGCAAGTGATGCAGACAGCGAAGGCGAAGAGGGAACGTACTTTGTCTATAGTTATGATGAAGTCTGTGAAGCGCTCAAAAGTGCCGGCTACAATGATGCAGACAGAATGTGTCAGGAGATGGATATTTCGCCGCATGGAAATTTTGAACACGGCAAAAGTGTTGTCCGTTTTGAAAAAGAGATTCCGGAGTGGTTTGCTGATGTTAAAATCATCTTGCAAGACATTCGCGCCCAAAGAGAGTATCCGTTTATAGACAAAAAGGTACAAACTTCATGGTCTGCGATGCTTATTAATGGACTTTTTAAACTGGGAGCCGTAGATAACAAGTACCATGAAATGGCAAAAAAATCACTTGACGCACTTTTAGAGAGTATGTACCTGGATAACGTACTCTACCATACAACGCTCATTCATAAAGTGCCTAAGATAGAGGCTTTTTTAGAAGATTACGCCTTCTTGTCACAGGCACTGCTGAGTGCCTATAAATATACACAAGATGAGATATACCTCATAACAGCGCACAAGCTTATAAACAGAGCACTCGAGAGATTTTATGATCAAGGGCTTTGGAACTTCAGTGACGGCGAATTTAGTGTCAAAGCTGAAACTACGGATAATACTTACACTTCTTCGGTCTCCATTATGATCGATACAATGCTCACGCTCTCAACACTGCTTGAAGATGAAAAGTATGCACACTTTGCCTTTAAAACAATGGAGTATAATTCGTATGATTTGGGACGCCGCCCAATTTATTATCCCTATATGCTCACGCAGGCTATTCGCTACATTAAAGAAGACAGAGTTGTAAAAAGTTCTGTAGCAAATTTAGAACAAAATGCTTACGAACTGGCAAAATTAGACTATCCGTTTACACTTTTAAGAGCTGATGGAAACAAAGAGTTTATGATCTGTGGAAAAACGAGCTGTTTTGCGAACAGTAATGATGTAAAAAAGGTAAATGAGCTCATATCAAACTCTTTTTAAAGCTTTCTGATTTATAATTAAGAAAAGCCTATAAAGGAAAATCTATGAGCAAAAGAAAAATACTTGATGACGAAATAATGGATGGTGCAACTTTAGAAGATATAGTACATGATGAGAGACGAAAGAATTCTAGTGCAGACAAACAAGAATTGGAAAAACGCGGCAAAGAGAACTCTAAAAAACGCGTAGCTGTATGGGTAAAAGATGAAGTCCTGCGTTATGAGAACGAACTCAAAACTTTACAGATTGAACTTTTAAAAATGCAAAATTATGTAAAAGACACCGGACAAAAAGTCTTAATGATTTTTGAAGGACGTGATGCTGCCGGAAAAGGCGGGACAATAAAACGTATCACAGAGCATCTTAACCCTCGTGGTGCCCGTGTTGTAGCACTTGACAAACCGAGTGATATTGAAAAAACACAATGGTATTTCCAACGTTATGTGCAACATCTTCCTGCTGCAGGCGAGATAGTTCTCTTTGACAGAAGTTGGTACAATCGGGCAGGTGTTGAACCGGTTATGGGCTTTTGTACCCAAGAGGAACATAAAGAATTTTTACATGAAGTGCCTGAGTTTGAAAAAATGCTTATCAATTCCGATATACACATCTTTAAATTTTATTTTTCTGTTTCAAAAGATGAACAGAAAAAACGTTTTGACAAAAGACGTACCGATCCGCTTAAACAGTATAAGCTCTCTCCTGTTGATGAAAAATCACAAGGTTTATGGGACAAGTACACCATCGCAAAATACTCTATGCTCCTAGCATCGCACACAGAACATTCTCCATGGACAGTCATCCGTTCAGACAACAAGAAAAAAGCACGTATTAACAGTATCAAGCATATTCTCAACCATTTTAAGTATCCAGACAAAATAGATAAAAAGCAGCTCAAAGCAGATGATAATATTCGCATTCCTGCAGACCAAGAGATAAAAATCATGGAAACAGAAATGACACTTAAAAAGACGAAAAGTTAAATATATTAAATTTCTTTGGATATAATCTTCTTTTTAAAAAGAGAGGTTTTTATGTTCAAAGACTTAGGAAAATATATATTTATGATTGAGCTTGGGCGTAAATATATTAAAATCTTCAAAGAGACTTATTTTCACCCTTTTATCACACTCAAATATGGCTACAAAGCACTCTCCAATGCAAGAGGCGACTACTCCAACAAAGTACTTGAATTTCTAAATATCAAAGTAAAGCTCACGGGAGAATTGCCGAAAAAAAACAGAGTTCTCTATGCCATCAACCACCGTTCCCTTCTTGATATCATCGTTATGGAAAACATCTTCTCACGATATAAAAAAAACGGTACATGGATAGCAAAACAGGAACTCTTCGATGATCCGATTTACGGAAAATTCTTTCAGTACAGTGGCTGCATAAGCGTTGATTTGGAAAACAAACGCGGTTTATTGAACTTTTTTAAAACTATTAAAAAAGTTTTTTCAAAAGTTGATGATATGAATCTCTATATCTTTCCTGAAGGGGAGCGTTTCAAAGGCGAAGGTGTCCATACATTCCAAGGCGGTGCTGCAAAAATTGCAAAAGCCAACAATCTTGACATTGTTCCTGTCTACATCAAAGAAAAAATGGAAGAGGTGTTTAAAGATGCACCCTATGAAAAGCCTCACGTTGTGGAAGTTTATGTAGGTGATACTATCTCTTATGAAACTCTTGAAGAGAAATATTTTGAGTTTTTCAACTCTGTAAAGGACTCCAATGAGTAAAATGACGCTTGGTGTAAATATAGACCATGTAGCAGTACTGCGTGAGGCAAGACGTGTCAATGACCCAGACATACTGCAGGCTCTTTATGTCGCCTGTGAAAATGGAGCAGACCAGATTACCATCCACCTGCGTGAGGACAGACGCCACATTCAAGACAATGATGTCAAAAATATTTTAATGCACTCCAAACTCCCTGTCAATCTTGAGTGTTCTATAAAC
Organism: Sulfurimonas sp.; assembly: GCA_027019325.1. GTDB lineage: Bacteria > Campylobacterota > Campylobacteria > Campylobacterales > Sulfurimonadaceae > Sulfurimonas. The sequence goes on along the minus strand of JALUWT010000190.1, from coordinate 837 downwards.
AAAGAGATTTTAAATATTCTCAGCAGTTTAAAGCCTCATCGTGCAACACTCGTTCCTGAAAAAAGAGAAGAAGTGACAACGGAAGGTGGACTCGATGTTTTTAGCTATGAAGATGAAATACGCTATGCAATAGAACAGCTGCATGATGCACTCATCCCTGTTTCACTCTTTGTAGATCCTACAATAGAAGCGATGGAGAAATCAAAAGAGTTAGGTGCTGAGATGGTGGAGCTCCATACTGGACTCTACTCAAATCTTTTTGCAATGCTGCACTCCAACCTTCCCTACTCTCATCACTCTGTAAAAGAGTTACAACTTCCAAGATACGAACTTGAAACACGCCTTGAAAAAGCACTGAATGCCATCAAAACTTCTGCTTTGCATGCCAGAAAAATTGGTCTTGAGGTTGCAGCTGGACATGGGCTCAACTACAATAACCTTGACGAAATTATGCATATAGATGCCATTACAGAACTTAACATTGGTCAGAGTATCATCGCGCGTTCTGTTTTTACAGGGCTTGGCGATGCTGTCAAAGAAATGAAAAGAGTGACTACACGATGAGTAAAAAACCAACAATAGCTATCAGTGTCGGCGACCTGAACGGTGTCGGTATAGAGATAGCGCTAAAATCACATAAAAGAGTCAAAAAACTTTGCGAACCTCTCTACTGCATCAACAAAAATTTGCTTTTGCAGGCTGCTAAAAAACTCAAAGTGAAGATTCCCAAAGATTTCAAACTGCATGAAACCGCAGGAGATTTTAAAATTGAAGCAGGTAAAGTGAGTAAAAAAAGCGGCCTATACTCCTACCACTCCTTTATGGATGCTCTCCAAC
>JALUWT010000189.1 GCA_027019325.1 Sulfurimonas sp. | reverse complement strand
ACCTTTTGGATTTTGTGAGTTATCAAAGACCGTAGGGTCCATCTTCGTTACTTTTGTCACTTTATCAATAGCCTCGCCAATTTCTGTGCGTAATGCTTCACTGCCGTCAAAACTAAGACTTAAGCCTGCATAACACTCTTCCATCTTCACATTTGCAATAATTTCTTCGCATCTGTTCATCTTTATCCTTCAAAATATAAATGAACCCTCTGAATAACCTAGACATTCACAATGGGTTTAATTCTAAATTATAACGCTTTTTTTATTTATTTCGCATAACTCGTCGCACGTAGTTCCCTGATAACATTTACTTTTATCTCACCTGGGTACTGTACTTTTTCCTCTATCTCTTTGGCTATCTCTTTACTTAAAAGTACAGCTTCATTGTCTGACATTTTTTGTGCATTGACCATGACGCGTATCTCACGTCCAGCATTAATGGCATAGGCTTGTCTGACATAAGGTTTTGAAGTAGCTATCTCTTCTACTTCTTTCACGCGTTTGGTAAAGCTTTCAAGTACTTCTCTTCGAGCCCCTGGTCGCGCTGCTGAAAGTTTATCAGCAGAACAAACAGCAGCACTCTCTACAGAGTCTGGCTCCTCATGTCCATGGTGTGCGAGTATCGCATTGATTACAGAAGGATGTTCTCCATGTTTTTTACACAAATCTACCCCGATGTCAACATGTGAACCACCCAAATCTTGTGTGAGTGCTTTACCGATGTCATGTAGCAAACCTGCACGTAGCGCAAGCTTCTCATCGCCACCCATTTCAGCCGCCATTACACGTGCGAGTTTTGCTACTTCTAAAGTATGTGCCAATGCATTTTGTCCATAACTTGCACGGTATTTCATACGCCCAAGAAGTCTTACTAACTCCTCATGCATAGGGAAAAGCCCTAAATCAATGAGTATATTTTCACCCTCTTCATAGGTTTTTTGTTCAAACTCTTTTTCTACTTTTTCATGCACCTCTTCAATGCGACCTGGGTGTATACGCCCATCTTCTATAAGTATCTCTATCACCCGTGTTGCAATGGC
>JALUWT010000188.1 GCA_027019325.1 Sulfurimonas sp. | reverse complement strand
AAAAGTGTCCACCACACTATATCTTCTACACTATCTTTTGGAAGAAGTTTGACACCTTTTTTAAAGTGATAGTTCATCTTCATCAATAAAGGTGCCATCACAAAGCTGTTGTAATCGAAGTATGGATGCAACTCTTTTATGTAAATGCGATACTTCATCGCTTTTAAAAACTCTTCACTAGCTTTTGGGTTTTTAGACTTTTCAATTGGATACATGGTATGTACCTCTTTGTAAGTTCTTTCTTGCCAAGTAGTGAAAAATATATAAACACTCATAAGCACTAAGCCTATAAGTGCCAATATTATTTTATTTTTATATTTTTTTATCATACAGTTTTATTTCCGTCCTGTTGCATTTTCACTCTACAACTTCCTTTATTTTTGCCACTGTTCTCTCATCCCACAGAAGGTCTTTATGTACTAAACCATCAAATTCAATGTAATAAACAAGATTTTTAATACTCTTTTTCAGCACACGTGCATTTTCTATATATGTCAGTTCATCATCTTTGCTGACAAATAGATAGGTCGGTGCATCTACATTTTGCATAAACTTTTTTGTATTGAACTTGTATCTTAGCATAGCTGAGAGATTTATGCCAAATTTTTTTGTAGCTACAGATGCAATGGAGTCAAAAGCTCCGACTAGAAACAGCCCTTTCACATTCACTTTAGATGCCACATAAGCTGCAACACTCGAACCTATAGAAAACCCAAGCAGATAAAAATCTCCATAATTCTTTTTGACAAGCTGTGCAATTCTCAGACCGTCTTGTAAGAAATTTTTCTCACTTGCCACACCGCCGCTTTTACCATAAGCACGGTAATTAAATGTAATGATCTGCGTATGTGGGTAGAGTTTTACAAATCGGTTGATAAGCCCTACAGCATCATGGCTTCTGCCGACAAAAACAAGCAGTCTGTTTTTATAATTTTTAGGTTCGTAGACGACCCCTTCAAGTTCCACACCATCCTCTGTTGTAATACTCAAAAGTCTGCATGCTTCACATAAAGGCTCCTCTCTGTAATACAGAGGAGAAAAA
>JALUWT010000187.1 GCA_027019325.1 Sulfurimonas sp. | reverse complement strand
GCTGCATCAGTAATATTTTTAATCATTTATATTCATATGTTCACTGGTATATACTATGGTTCTTACAAGAAGGGTCGTGAGATGATTTGGATTTCTGGTATGCTTCTTTTTGTTGCATTCTCAGCAGAAGCTTTCTCTGGTTATATGCTTCCATGGGGACAAATGTCTTACTGGGCTGGTATGGTTATTACAAACCTATTTAGTTTAGGTGGTTTACACGCAAATGGTTTAGTTGAATGGATTCGTGGTGATTATGTTCCTGCTCAAGCATTCTTAAATCGTTTCTTTATGCTTCATGTATTGCTTATTCCTTTAGCTATCATCGGGCTTATCGGTTTACACTTTGGAGCACTTCGTATCCCTCATGTAAACAACCAAGATGGTGAAGAAGTTGATTTTGATGTTGAGTCTAAAAAATATTTAGCTGGTGATAAAGCAAGCTCTAAAGTCATTAGATTTATGAATGACTTCTTGGCAAAAGATATGATGGTTGTTGGAATTTATCTTATCTTTTTCTTCTATCTTGTATTTTATCATTATGATTTTGCAATGGACCCAGTGAACTTTGACCCTGCAAATGGTCTCCATACGCCGACACATATTTATCCTGAGTGGTATTTCTTATGGTCTTATGAGGTATTGCGTCCATTCTCTGCTAATGTAGGATTAATAGCATTTGCATTTGCACAAGTTGTTTTCTTCTTCTTACCGTTTTTAGATAGAAGTCCAAATGCAGTTCCAGCGTCTCGTCGCGGTCTTTTCCAAGTTTGGTTTTGGGCTATGCTTATAGATATGATTGTTTTAACATCGATGGGTAAAGTACCTCCTGAAGGTGTCTTTAGTATAATCGGATTCTATGCAGCATGTACATTTATTGGTCTTTGGATTGCACTTCCATTTATCACAAAATTTGAAAAAAAAGTTTAAGGAGTAAAAAATGAAAGAATTATTTATATTAGCAATAGTAACTGCATTTACTCTTGTAACTTACTATTTAGTTGAACCTTTTGCACATTCACATATGCATAAACATTATGAGAGTGAAG
>JALUWT010000186.1 GCA_027019325.1 Sulfurimonas sp. | reverse complement strand
AAACTCGACAGCGAACTCAAAAACTGGCTCAGTTACGCGGTGGAGAAGCTGGATGAACTCAGCCTCGTTGCCAAATGCTTCTTCGAAGAGGCGTTGAACGAAACCGAACAGACAGCACTTGAAGCCAACCGTGCAGCAAACCAGAGCCGACGTACTTCTGCACGTATTCACGATGAAGCGGTGCAGCAGCGGGTTTCAAACATCACCAAACTGCAGCGTGACGAAGCATATGAAACACGTATTAAGCTCCAGCATGAAACACTGGGTTACAAACCGCTTGCCACTACCACCATCGGATCTTTTCCTCAGACCCCTGATGTAAGAAAGGCAAGACGCGACTTCAAACAGGGCGTTATCACTGAAGAAATCTATGTTGAAGCGATGAAAGCCTATATCGATGAGTGTGTCGCATTTCAGGAAGCGTGCGGGCTTGAAGTACTCGTCCACGGTGAGCCGGAGCGAAATGATATGGTCGAGTATTTTGGTGAACAGCTCAAAGGCTACGGCTTCAGCCAGAACGGTTGGGTACAGAGCTACGGCAGCCGCTGTGTCAAACCACCGTTCATCTACGGAGACATCAGCCGCCCAGAACCGATGACAGTGGAGTGGATCACCTACGCACAAAGCAAAACAGAGAAGATCATGAAAGGGATGCTTACAGGCCCTGTGACCATTTTGAACTGGTCGTTCGTACGTGATGATCTGCCAAGAAGCGAAGTGAGCAAACAGATCGCCGTTGCCATCTGTGACGAAGTGGATGACCTGCAAAAAGCGGGTATCAAGATCATTCAGGTGGACGAAGCGGCATTCAAAGAGGGGTACCCGCTAAGAAGTGAAAACATCCCTGAGTACGAGCGCTGGGCGGTACGCGACTTCAAACTCTCCGTCAGCAGCGCACTGCCGCAGACGCAGATTCATACCCACATGTGCTACTCGGAGTTCAACGACATCATCCGTACCATCGAAGCGATGGATGCTGATGTTATCTCCATCGAGACAGCACGTTCAGGCAACGAACTGCTCAAGATCTTTGCTGAAGTGGGCTACAAA
>JALUWT010000185.1 GCA_027019325.1 Sulfurimonas sp. | reverse complement strand
CTCAGCAAAATCAGCAATAGTATCTGCATAAACAACAGAAGCACCACCACCAGCAACCATAGTCCAAACTCTACCCATAGGACTAAGAATAGTAAGCTTCAATGATGCACCTGATTTACTATCTGCTTCTGCGATAGCTTTCTCTTCTGGCGATTGATCTTCCATACCAAATGAAGTTGGGTATTCAACATCTCCCCAAGTATCTTTCATTAAAAAACCTGCCGTATCATCAAGACGAGCAACAAGGTCTAAAATAGCCATTTCATTATCATCTAACATAACAATTGGATTAATTTCTAAATATGCAAAGTTCATATCTCTGTAAAATTTAAAAAATGCTACAGCAAATGATTCAAATTTTGCTTTATCTTTTATTGGAATATCCGAAGGGATATTTGCATTGATTGCATGTTCCATATCTGCATCAGACATATCAATAGGTATAACTACTTCATTTACTTTTTCATCCCAACCCTCTTCAACTTCCATTCCACCTTCAGCAGACATATATAGAACATCATCTTCTCCAACACAAGTTGCTGAAATATAATACTCTTGTTCTTGAGAGTGCGGAGTAAATGGTTCAATAATAAAGTGACTTAGGGTTCCATGCTGACCAGTTAAAAGTGTAGTTGTGTGAGAAATTTTTTCATCAATCCATTTAGCTGCATCGGCTAAAGTAACATCACCTGGCTTACTTGTTTTAAAAAGAACTAAATCATTCTTTCCACGCTTACCAAACAACATATCTGGTTTTGCAACTAATGCTTCTTGTTTTAACCACTCAAAGCCATGTTCTTCAGCTTTTGCTAAAAGTTCTGCTCCGCTTGTTACTAGAACTGATTTAAATCCATAATGGAATCCACTAAAATAATTTTCCCATTGTTTAGAAAAAAGTGCTTTACCGTCGTATTCACGTATCGCTTTTTGAGCCATAGAAACTCCCTGTTTTTATATTTGAAAGTATTTTAGCGTAAAGTTATTAATTTAATATGACCAGCCGCTATTTACGATTAAAGTGATTTATAGACTGTTTATTTTTGTAACATTCCCATT
>JALUWT010000184.1 GCA_027019325.1 Sulfurimonas sp. | reverse complement strand
ATTGAAAGAAAAATATACCGCGTGGAGTGTGGAACAAAAGAAAAGACTGTGCAAGCTTTGTGCTTTAGCTAAAAAGTGAGGATTTTCTTTTGTGGGGGGGATATTCCTTGTTTATGATGCGTAGGCTCTCTTGGTTCTTATGTTTTGTAACAATCCATCCAAGGTATATAACACCCTGTCTTTATCGTATTCAGAAAGTGAATTGATTTCTTTAAGTCTATTAAGCATAGTTGGGTCTTTAAACAAAGTCGCATTCTCTGTTTCACCTAACAAATAACCTACTGTTGTATCTAATTTATTTGCGAGTCTTATTACAACATCAATTGTGGGTTTAGCTTCATCTCTCTCATACCTACCAATAATAGAATGATGTAGACCGACTTCCTTGGCTAATTTACTTTGTGAGAATTTTTTTGACTCTCTACACTCTCTCAATTTTTTTCCAAAACTAATCATATATTATACACTTTAAGCTACTAAAATATCTATTTATCACTGATATTACAAATATACTACGCTTTTAGTGTATAAAAAAATCATAAAGTATTTGTTTAATTTTCACTAAAGTGTATATTTGTAGCAGATATGCACAAACAAAAACTTTTCAACAAACTCAAAAAAAATGGAAATATCAGCAATCAAAGAGCAATTAAGCATAAAAACGGTGTTAAATCACTACGGATTACATCCCGATAAGAACGGAATGTTGCGTTGTCCTTTTCACGATGATAAAACCCCAAGCTTTCAAATTTATGAGAAGTCTAATACCTTTTGTTGTTTTAGTAGCAACTGCAACGCAGGAACAGGCGACCAAATACAGTTTATAGAGCTAAAAGAAAACAAGGGGAAACATCAAGCTATTGTAAAAGCTAAAGAGCTGCTAAATATCTTCCCTGCTGTTCCTACTGAAGATTACGAAAAGGTTTTTAAGAAACTAAGGCAAAACATCGGTTCGCCTAAAGCTAAAGAGTACCTGCAAAGAAGAGGATTACAACCGCATAACATCGGTTATAATGCTGTCGGATACAAACACCTAAAAAACTGTATCGTCTTTCCTTTGG
>JALUWT010000183.1 GCA_027019325.1 Sulfurimonas sp. | reverse complement strand
CCTGATATAGATAATATAAAAGAATTCTTTAATAATTTTTGAAATTTAAAATGAGTTGATTTAAATATTACAGTTGATAAATGAACATGAGTATTTTTTTATGTAAATCAAAATGAAACATATGGTATATTAAATATATTAGATGAAGCTAAACTTTTAAATAAAAATAATATAAAATGGTATAATGATTTTTCTTGAAATATGCAAGAATTTCAGGATGAGAATATATATTATTGAAATTATTTATTTCAAAAAACTTTATTAGATTGAGAAAATAATAAAGAATGATATAAATTAAAGAGAGTTTTATTAAATGCTTTTAATTGAACATGACAATATAAATGAAATAAAATAGATTTAAATAAACATAAAATAAAATGAGAAAGTGTATTAAATTGATTATTTACTATATCTAATTTATGAAATACATATAAACAAGCATTAAAGAAATTCTTATGAGATGTAGAATATACTAAATTAGAAAATACAAAAATACCATTAAAATATATATTATTTACAGATTTAGATAGAGCTACTCAGTCTGTTGATATATTTAAATGATATAAGAAACAATTAAATAAATTTAAAGAATCTAATCAATTATTTTTTGACTGATTAGAATTTAAGAAACCTGAAGATAAAATTTATGAAGTTATAAAAAGGTTTGATTGAACATGAAACGATAAATGAATATTATGATATTTAAATGAATTATCTAAAGAAACTTGATTAACTTATGATAATTTATTAATTAAATTACCTGCATATATAAAAAATAAATATAATCAATCTTTAGATATAAATTGAATATCATCTGTAATATCTTGATTATTTAATTTTATTTCAAATAAATATACAATAGATGATTTTAATAAATTTTTAAAATCAGATTTTAATGATTTATTTAAATTAAAATATCTTTGACCTAATGAGGAAAAGATAATTTCTAAAAAAATTAGAAATCAAATTAATAATTTATATTGAGCAATAGATAATAATATAGATAAAATATCTTTATATGAAGATTTTAAATGATATATTAATAGTGGTAATTTACAAAAAG
>JALUWT010000182.1 GCA_027019325.1 Sulfurimonas sp. | reverse complement strand
GTTAAAAATGTCATCGAACCGGGTGGAAGCATCCGTGATGATGAAGTAATAGATGCAGCAAATGAACATGGAATGAGTCTTTATTTCTCAAACATCCGCCACTTCCTCCATTAAAAATAAAAATAGCAACGCACTTTCAGTGTTGCTATTTACAACTTGATTGACATACACTCAACTCTTATGATATAATTCTGCTTAAAAGAAAACAATTTATACATTATAGGATAGAGATATGAGCAAATCATTATACGACACATTAGAAGTTTCACAAGGTGCAAGTGAAGCAGAAATCAAAAAAGCATATAGAAAATTAGCGAGAAAATATCATCCGGATATCTGCAAAGAGTCTGATTGTGAAGAGAAATTCAAAGAGATCAATGCCGCTTATGAGATACTGAGTGACAAAGAGAAAAAAGCACAGTATGACCAGTATGGTGATACTATGTTCGGTGGTCAGAACTTCCATGACTTCTCGCGGGCACAAGGGGGTAATGTCGATCTCGATGAGATCCTTCGTCAAATGTTCTCCGGTGGCGGTGGCTTTGGCGGTTTTGGCGGCGGTGGCCGCCAATCATACAGCAGTGGCGGTTTTGGTGGTTTTGGCGGTGCAGGTGGTTTTCATCAAGAACCAAATCTTGATATTGAAGCCAAGGTTACCATTCCGTTTAACGTAGCCATTTTAGGGGGAACACATTCTGTCTCTATCAATGGTGAGCGTTTTGACATTAAAATTCCAGCCGGTGTAAAAAGCGGAGAGAAGTTACGTGTCAGAGGCAAAGGACATGTACAAAACGGTCGATCAGGAGATCTCTTTTTGAAAATTACGGTCGCAGACTCTCCGGAATATGAGAGAGAAGGGGACGATCTTGTAAAAACTATTGATGTACCGCTTTATGCAGCACTCTTTGGGGACAAGATCGCAGTGCAGACTTTGGAAAAAGAGATAAAACTCAAAATTCCTCAAGATACAAAAAATGGACAGCGTTTCCGTGTCAAAGGGATGGGGGCTATGAACCGTAAAACAAAAACAAGAGGGGATCTTTACCTCAAAGCAAACATCATTAA
>JALUWT010000181.1 GCA_027019325.1 Sulfurimonas sp. | reverse complement strand
ATCGCCGTTTCTGTTCCACTGTTTACCACCTTCTCTTACAACTACAGGCATAGAAGCATCAATAATTACATCGTTAGACGCGTTAAAGTTTGTTTGACCTTTGTCTGAATCTACCATAGCAATTTCAGGAGCATCAGAATCAACCACTGCTTTAAACGCAGCTAAAATCTCAGCCTCTTGTGCGTGACCTGCAATTTTTAGCTCAATATCAGAGATACCAAGTCTAGCATTGACACCAAGCTCTGCAAAAGTATCAGCATATTTTTCAAATACAGGAGCGAAGAATACTTCAAGAGCATGACCAAACATAATTGGGTCAGATACTTTCATCATCGTAGCTTTTAGATGAATTGACCATAAAACACCATTCTCTTTTGCTTCATCTATTGTTTTTTGAATAAATGTTCTAAGTTTAGCAACAGACATATATGTACCATCAAGAATTTCACCATCAAGTGCGTCAATTATTTTTAACTCTTTATCATTAAGTGCAATAGTCACTTTTTGAGCATTGTCAATAACCACAGATTTCTCATTTCCATAAAAGTCACCATCACCATTCATGTGTGCAACATACGCTTTTGAGTTTTCAGAAAAAGCTCTTAGTCTATGTGGATTATTTTGAGCAAATCTTTTTACAGCTACAGCGGCTCTTCTATCTGAGTTCCCTTCTCTAAGAACTGGGTTTACGGCACTTCCTAAACAAGGGTTGTATTTTGCTCTAATTGCTTCCTCTTCAGCATTTGCAGGGTTTTCAGGGAAATCAGGAATATCAAAACCTTGACCTTGAAGCTCTGCAATACACTCTTTAAGTTGACCAATAGAAGCTGAAATATTTGGAAGCTTGATGATGTTTCCATCTGCTTCTTGAACCACGTTTCCTAACTCTGCTAAGTTATCTGTTGCTAGACCCATTGCGGAAAGTACTCTTCCTGCTAATGAAATGTCTGAAGTTTCAACAGTAACACCTGCTGCTTTAGTAAATGCATTGACGATTGGTAATAATGAATAAGTAGCTAATGCTGGTGCTTCATCAATCTTAGACCATATAATTTTTGGTAATTGTGACATAGTT
>JALUWT010000180.1 GCA_027019325.1 Sulfurimonas sp. | reverse complement strand
TTCAACTCCACAAGCTTTACCAACCATTTTTTGAGCAAGAGAGAATCCTTGTCCTGCTTTTGGTTGTGGGTTAGTTGGGTTTCTGAAGATTCCGCTTTCTTCAATTGATGACATACCAAGAGCATTTCTTGCTTTCTCAGTTAATTGTTTTCCAATGATTAGAGGAACACGTCCACCAGCTTTGTATTCGTCGAGAATTGTTGCTGGTGCAATTTTATATGAAGTAATAACTTTACCATCTTCATCAGTGATTTCACCTTTTAGTGGGTGAACCACAATAACTTTTCCTGTTTCAAGATCTGAAACATCAGCTTGAATTGGAAGAGCACCTGAGTCTTCAGCTGTGTTGAAAAAGATTGGAGCAATTGTTGAACCAATAACAACACCACCAGTTCTCTTGTTAGGGATGAATGGGATATCATTTCCAATATGCCAGATAAGAGAGTTACAAGCAGATTTTCTTGAAGAACCTGTTCCAACTACATCACCAACAAATGACACTGGAAGATCAAATTTTTCTTTAAGATCAGAGATGGCCTTTGGACCATTAGGGAATAAAACACCACCCATACAAGTTGAGTGAAGTGGAATATCAGCTCTTGTAAAAGCGTAAGCAGCTGGAGAGAAATCATCAGTGTTGATCTCACCATCAACTTTATAAACGACAGTTTTAATTGTCTCTGGAAGCTCTGGTAGAGTTGTGAACCACTCAGCATTGGCCCATGACTCAACAACAGATTTCGCAAGATCATTACCATCTTTTGCCAGCCCATTAACTTCTTCAAATACGTTAACTGAAAGTACCATTTTCTTAAGAGCTTCAGCTGCTAGTTCTCCTAGCTCAGCATCTTTCTCTTTCACAATATCAATAAGTGGAGCAAGGTTATAACCACCAAGCATTGTTCCAAGTAGTTTTACAGCATGTTTTCTATCGATAAGTTCACATGTTGCTTCCTTCTTAATAACTTTGATTAGGAAGTCAGCTTTTACTTGAGCTGCCGGGTCAACACCTGGGTTAACTCTATTTGTGATTAGATCAAGTAGTTCTTCACCTTTTCCTGCTGGAATATTCTGAAG
>JALUWT010000179.1 GCA_027019325.1 Sulfurimonas sp. | reverse complement strand
ATGATTTTTGAGAAATATCTATATCAGACAATAATATTTTTGCATGTTTTAGAAGTGTTCCAAGTTCAAAGACTCTAGCCATAACTCTTGTATATGCACTATCTTTAAATCGACGATGCATATTTTTTACTATTGCTAGATTTCCTGCCATAGCTCTTGCTAATGGTCCTGTTTCAAAAAAGGTATCTTTATATTGTGCGTTTTTTGCGTAAGAAGTTTGGTTTGGAGAATAAGCATCTACAGTCGTTACATATTTTGCGTCAATACTAAATGGTCGAGTCTGTTTTAGTTTTGACGGTTTTGAAAATGTATGCTCTCCAATAACTAAAAATCTATCATAAGCAAAACCTTTTTCATTCATTTTTATATCTATTAAATTACTCTCAAGAGAAGAGATATCACTCTGTAGAGTTCTAAAATCTTTGCATGATTCAAAAGAGAGAAATGCATCAAGTGAAACACCTATAGACTCCTTTTCAAAAAAAGATATAAGTTCATCTACATAAGACTCTGCTTTTAAGAGGTCGATATTTGTAGGATCTGCTGTAATACCACCGGGCAGCATATAGGATGAGTGAGGCCACTGTCCAGCGAAGACAGCAATCGCTTTAGAAGCAATACTTGCAGCATAAGCACCCTTTAGCGGTGTCTGCAATTGAGTAGAGTTTTGTAGTCTTGCAACTTCTGGAATAATCGTGAGATAAATCCACTTAAAATGATTTTGTATCATCTCCATTACAAGTGTAAATTCTCTAATAATCTCAATTTTTTTACTAAGTTTTAGAGAGTGGCCTGCATTTTTATAGGCATCCTCTATGGCACGCACTGTCGCCATTAAATGCGCATGACCACAGATGCCACACACTCTTGGGGTAATCACCAAGGCATCTAAGGCATTTTTTCCTTTTAAAATAGACTCCATACCACGAAAATGGGGAAAAGCAATGGTAGCAAAATCAACTACATCATCTTTCATCTTAAAAAAAACAGAGGCTTCACCCTCTATCTGGTCAATCAGTTGTTTTGTAATCAATGAGTTTTCCTTCTAAGCGGCTGATGTGAAATGTTTTTGCAATACCTGC
>JALUWT010000178.1 GCA_027019325.1 Sulfurimonas sp. | reverse complement strand
CTAAAGCCATCAGGATTATTACTCTGCCATCTCCAACTATCTGCACACATATCTTCTATAGTTTTAGATGCACTCCAACCTAGAACTTCATAAGCTAGTGAAGAGTTTGCGAAACACTTAGCTATATCTCCTGCTCTTCTTTGTACTATTTTATATGGTACTTCTTTACCTGATGCTTTTTCAAATGCTTTTACCATATCTAGTACAGAGTAGCCAGTGCCTGTGCCAATGTTGAATGTTGAATTTTTACTATTAAACTTATTTGAGTTTATGTAGTTAAGTGCCTTTACATGTGCCGCAGCTAAATCTACTACATGGATGTAGTCTCTTACACCTGTACCGTCTTTAGTATCATAATCACCACCAAATACACTCAAATACTCTCTTTGACCTACTGCTACTTGAGAGATAAAAGGCATAAGGTTATTTGGTATGCCATTTGGGTCTTCGCCTATGGTTCCTGACTCGTAAGCACCTACTGGGTTGAAGTATCTCAGTATCACTGCTTGAAATGAACTGTCACTTATAACGATATCTTCAAGTATTCGCTCTATCATGTACTTACTTGTTCCATAAGGGTTTGTAGTCGCTCCAACTGGAAAACCTTCTTTTATAGGAGTAGTTGTAGGGTCACCATAAACTGTAGCAGAGGAGCTAAAGACTATCTTTTTACAGCTAAACTCTTGCATCACATCTAGTAGTACCAATGTACCATTTACATTATTGTCATAGTATCTTATGGGTTGTTCTACTGATTCGCCTACCGCTTTTAGCCCTGCAAAGTGAATAACACTATCTATATCATACTTTGTAAAAAGATCTTGAAGTCTCTTTTTATCTCTTATATCACCCTCTACAAACTCTATATCTTTGTTGATGATTTTAGAGACTCTTTTGAGTGATTCTTTTGAAGAGTTACAGAGGTTATCATACACTACAAAGTCATAATCAGCTTCACTTAATGCTATAAGTGTATGCGATCCAATGTAGCCTGCACCACCTGTTATAAGAACTTTCATAGATTTAAATCTCCGAAGTATATTTTAGGAATTATATCTAAAACTATCTTATTTTAAATAAAATC
>JALUWT010000177.1 GCA_027019325.1 Sulfurimonas sp. | reverse complement strand
AGAAGTCACGAATCTCTTGGAGAGGCTCTGTGTAAACTTTCATACGGTTGTTAAAGACTTTTTCATCATCATCTGCACCGCGTGCACGACCGAGAACACGCTCACGTGCCGTTGCTTCGCTGACTTCTACTTCGATGACAGAAACAAGCTCGACATCATCACTCTTTTGCAGGTATTTGTCAAGTTCAACCATCTGCTCGATGCTTCTTGGGTATCCGTCGATGATGACGACATCAGTCGGTGCTGATTTGATGGCACCCACAATCGTCTCAATAACAATGTTAATGGGTACTATGGCACCTTTAGAAATGTATTTATTTATCTCTTGCCCGCGCTCACTGCCAGAAGCGACTTCAGCGCGTAGCATATCGCCGGTAGAGTAGTGTGAAATGTTTTCATTTTTTTTGGCGATGAGCTCTGCGTCAGTGGTTTTACCACTGCCGGGAGCACCGATGATCAAAAAAAGTTTTTTCATTATTTTGCTTGTTCACGCAATCTGATGTGGAGGTCACGCAGTTGTGTATTGTCCACAGGACTTGGAGCATCTGTAAGTATACAAGAGGCTTTTTGTGTTTTAGGAAATGCAATAACATCACGAATACTTGCCGTTTTAGAGATGAGCATCATAAGTCGGTCAAAACCGATAGCAAAACCACCATGTGGAGGCGCACCGAATTTAAGCGCGTCAAGTAAAAAGCCAAATTTTTCTTCTGCTTCTTCCTCTTCGATACCCAGGAGTTTAAATACACTCTCTTGAATATCTTCTTTATGAATACGGATAGATCCACCGCCAAGTTCAGTACCATTAAGCACGATATCATAAGCAATAGACTCTATCTCTTCTACATCATCTTCATCAAGACTTTTTGGCATAGTAAATGGATGGTGTAGTGCTTTTACGCGACCATCTTCGACTTCAAACATTGGAAAATCTACAACCCATACAAACTCATATGCATCTTCATCTATAAGGTTCATTTTTTCATGCTCTGCAATGAAGTTTCTGAAACGTCCCATATAATCCCATACAGTTTTTTTCTCACCTGCACCAAAGAAGACAACATCACCGACTTCAAGTTCAGTTCTCTCAATGATAAGTTGAATGTCTTCTTCAGAGAAGAATTTTGTAAGTGGACCTTTAAGGCCATCTTCTTTCATTTGGAAATATCCAAGACCATGCGCTCCAAACTTACGTACAAAATCTTCAAAAGATTTCATCTCACGCTTAGAGAAAACAAGGTCTGCACCTGGAACACGAAGTGCCTTGATGCGGTTAATGTGTGGATTTTTAGCGATGCCTGTAAAGATTTCATTGTCACAACGCTCGAAGATGTCAATTACATCTACCATTTTAAGATCGTATCGTAAATCTGGCTTATCTGAGCCGTAAAACTCCATAGCATCTTTGTGTGTCATACGGTTAAATGGTGCTTGGACTTCAACATTACACGCTTTAAACATTGCAACAAGAAGATCTTCCGCCACTTTTATGACATCCTCTTGATTACAGAAACTCATTTCGACATCTATCTGAGTAAATTCAGGTTGTCTGTCTGCACGCAGGTCTTCATCACGGAAACATTTTGCGATTTGGAAGTATCTGTCAAATCCGCCAATCATTAAAAGCTGTTTGAAAAGCTGTGGAGACTGTGGAAGTGCATAGAACTCGCCGTTGTGAACACGAGACGGTACAAGATAATCACGTGCACCCTCTGGAGTTGATTTCGTTAAAATAGGTGTTTCAACTTCTAAAAAACCATTAGCATCCAAGATGTTTCTTGCAGCGATAGCCGCTTTTGAACGAAGACGGAATGCCTCATACATAGATGGGTCACGAAGCTCTAAGTAACGGTACTTGAGCGTTGTCTCTTCACCGACTTTTTTATCACCGATAACAAAAGGAAGCGGTGCTGATTTGTTCTCGATGATGAGTTCTTTTACTACCACTTCAATAGCACCTGTTTTAAGGCGTGGATTTGTAAGCCCTTCGCCACGAAGACGAATAGTTCCTTTTGCGATAAGAACAAACTCATCTCTCACGCTGTCAGCAACTTTATGTGCTTCTGCAGAATCTTCCGGGTCACAAGTAAGCTGGATAAGACCAGTTTTGTCACGTAAATCTATGAAGATAATCCCACCATGGTCACGGTAGCTGTTCGCCCAACCCGTTAGTGTGACCTCTTCGCCAACATTTTTTTCACTTACATCTGTACAGTAATGACTTCTCAAGGTTAAAGTCCTATTTAAAAATTTTTGCGATTATATCTAAAAAGTACTTATCTGTTGTATAATTAAGGAAATATTTCATAAAAAAGAGCGATTTTGACTGCAAAAAATATTAAAAAAATCGGTGTTGTCTTACGTCCATCTTCTCCGGAACTTAAAAACAGTTACTATAAACTTGAAAAGATTTTTAAAGAGCATGGCATTGAAGTGCTTATTGACAGTATTTCCGGTGCTATGATTGGCATAATGGGTATGGAGTTTGACATACTGTGTAAAAATGCTGATGTGCTTGTAACCCTTGGCGGTGACGGTACGCTTATCTCTGCTGCACGACGCTCTTTTAAGCACGACATCCCTGTTCTTGGTGTATATGCAGGTAATCTTGGCTTTTTAGCAGACATCAATTTAGAAGAGCTGCATGAATTTGTGCCTTTGATGGTTAGAGGAAAATATAGAGTCGATGAGAGAAGTATACTTGAAGCGAGATTTGAAGAGAACAGTAATGAAGTCAAAATGTACGCTTTTAATGACATTGTGCTCACGCGTCCTTCTGTGTCAAATATGATTCATATTGAAACACTGGTGGATTCAAAAGCGTTTAACACTTACTACGGTGACGGTGTTATCGTCTCAACACCGACAGGTTCAACAGCGTATAACCTCTCAGCAGGCGGGCCGGTGCTTTTTCCTTTGACAAATGTGTTTGCCCTTACGCCTATCTGTCCGCATTCACTCACGCAGCGCCCGGTCGTACTTCCCGGAAAATTTTCCATAGAGATGAAAACACCGCAGGACAGAGCCTTGGTAATCATAGACGGACAGGATAAGCACGAACTCGAAGCAGGGGAGAGCATCCACATTCAACTTGCTCGAAAAACTGTCAAGCTGATTCACAGAGAAGAGTTTAACTACTTTGATGTCCTTAAAGAGAAGTTGAACTGGGGAGATTAAAGAGAATTGATAAAAACAGGTCTGAAATTTTTATTGGCTGTAGTTATAATATCTAGCTCTTTATCTGCGATGCAAAGCCATGCAGTTGTTTTACAGTATCACCGATTTGATGAAACAAAATACCCTTCGACAAGTCTCTCAATGGAGCTTTTCACAAAACAAATAAAGTATCTTGTTGAGAATAATTACACTGTTTGGCCGCTTTCAAAAGTTGTGCGTTATCTGCTGGCAAAGAAACCGTTACCGGACAAGACTATTGTTTTGACAATGGATGATGCCTACAGAAGTGTTTACACGAAGGCGTATCCGCTCTTAAAAAAATATCATCTTCCTTTTACTCTCTTTGTCAACTCGCTGCCCATTATACATGAATCACAAAATTACTTGACCTGGGATGAGATGCGTGAGATGGGAAAAAATGGTGCAGAGTTCGCAAATCACACCTATTCGCATCAATATTTAGTCAGAGACAACATTGAGAACTCAAAAAATTATGAGAACTATGTTACAAATGAGATTCAAAAGTGTGAAGTAAAGATAGAAAAAGAGTTAGGAACTAAAGTATGCACTGCGCCAAAAATGTTGGCGTATCCTTTCGGAGAGTATGATGCAAAACTCATAGCTTTGGTTAAAAAGCTCGGCTATGTTGGCATCGCCCAAAATTCAGGACCTATCTCCAGTGAAAGTAATTTTATGGCGCTGACGCGTTTTCCGATGTCGGGAGGATATGGTGTGATGGAGCAGTTTGTTCTTAAGATAGACACCTTGCCTCTGCCGCTCGCATTAGTAGAAAGTGAAGATACAATTGTAGATGAAAGTAACAATCCGCCTCTTTTAACGCTGGCACTTCAAAAGCCACTCAAAGCTTTTCAATGTTTTAATGCTAATGGTGAAAAGCTCACTATGAAGTGGCTGAGTGAGACGAAAGTGACTATTCAATCTACACAGCCTTTAGCTTACCCGCGCAACCATTACACCTGTACGGCACCTGCCGAAGATGGTAGATGGTACTGGTACTCGCATCTTTGGGTTGTTCTTAGAACAAAATAGTTTTATATAAACGCGGCACTCATATAGCCAACGACCTGTGATTTGTCACCGCTTGCATCTGCACTTGTTCTATAATCAAGCAAAACTGATTTATAAGCTTTTTCTTTTGCCACACTGAGCATTGCTTCGACACCTATTTTTCCACAGGCTTCACAGCCTTGATGCAACTCTTGCGGACTTAACTTTGAGACGGCATCAAGACAGATGCTGTCTAGCTTATTCGCTTTGTCAATGTCATAGTAGTGACTCAGATCTGTACTGATGACGACTACAGTCTCATCATCTTCAAGCAGGTAGTCGATGACACGCGCGAGATGTGCAGGGTCTTCCTGCCCATAAACAAGTTCAAGCACAGATGCATCGCTGAGATAGTTCTTCACAAATGGCATCTGAACCTCTGTGGAGTGCTCTGCGTGAGCATCTGGCTGAAAATGCAGACCAAAACGCTCTATAAGCTCATCTGCCAAAGCAGTGTCGATCTTCAATGCTCCAAATGGTGTTTCATAGCTGTCATACCTTGCAACGCTCACGCCATCAAGATAAACTCTATGACTTGGCCCGATGACCACGACACGCTTTGCATGAGAGTTTTGCAGCACACGAAAGGCAATGTTTGCCGTAAAGGCAGAGTAAACATAGCCTGCGTGAGGAACTATGATAGCACGCGGTTTCAGATCCAAAACAGACTTGTCCTGTAATGATTCATCTATAATCTTGTTGTAATGTGCGAACATTTTTTCTATCTCTTGACTCTCGGCAGGGTAAAACTGTCCTGCAACAGCATCTTTTCGTAAACTCATCTCCATACTCCTTCTATTTCTCTATTGCATTTCGGACAGTGTCCGTCAACAAGCAGATTTTTCGTTACGCTGTAACCTGTTCTGTCTGTAAGCAGTGTTCCACAGTCTGGACAATACGTGTCACCATGTACCGGAACATTTCCAAGGTAGACATACTCCAGACCTGCCTCTTTGGCGATTTTCTGCGCACGTTCTAAAGTACCCAGTTTTGTCTGCTCATGGTCTTGCATTTTATAATCAGGATGAAAGGCACTCAAATGCCATGGAACATGCGTACCGAGTTCATCGGCAATGAAAGCGGCCATAGCTTTGAGATCTGCATCGCTGTCATTCTCTCCTTCGATGAGGAGGGTAGTGACTTCAACCCAAATGCCTTCTCTCACCATACCTCTCAGTGTCTCTTTGACAGCTTCAAGACCGCCCTTGAGCACTTTTTTGTAGTAGGCATCATCCCAACTTTTAAGGTCGACATTTGCCGCATCGAGCCATGTGCCCATATCCTTGACCACTTCAGGTGATTCAAACCCGTTGGTAACAAAGATGTTCTTTAAGCCTTTCTCTTTGGCAAGCATGCCGATATCTTTTGCATAGGGGTAAAAGATAGTTGGCTCATTGTAAGTATAGGCTATGGATGCAGCTTTATTCTCTAAAGCAAGTTCCACCATTTTCTGTGGAGAGATGTCTACGCTTGTATCTACTATGTGCTCTTGTGATATCTGCCAGTTCTGACAGAAAGGGCACTTAAAGTTACACCCGACAGTTCCAAGTGAAAGGGCAGTCGTACCCGGTAAAAGATGATACATAGGTTTTTTCTCGACCGGATCGAGGTTTAAAGCACTCGGGTGACCATAGACAAGCGTCTTGAGCTCCCCATTTTCATTTTTATTGACACCGCAGACACCCACTTGCCCCTCTTTGAGTTGGCAATAGTGCTGACATAGCATACATTTGATTTTTTCTTTTTGTGGTATATTTTCATAATAGTTCATATTTAACTCCTTATGTCAACTCTATTTATAGTAATAGACTCAACTTAAAGTTAATTCTAGCTTAATTTTTTGAAAATGTCAATAAATATGTTACTAAATGTAACATTATGCAGTTTGCCGGCTACGCTATTTTGAGATTTTACTCTTCAAACATTTGAATAAGCATCTTAGAAATATCTTGAGACGTTTTTTTATCAACAGTCCCTATTTTTTTTACGAGTCTTGTTTTGTCAACAGTTCTAATTTGGTCTAATAATACTAGGCCGTCTTTTTTTTCAAACTTTATCTTTGGTCTAAATACGAAATCAAAGCCTTTTGATGTCATTGGAGCGACAATGACAGTTTTTAAGACATTCATTTCATTTGGCGAAACAATGATGCAAGGTCTTGTCTTTTGAATTTCGGAACTAACAGTTGGATTTAATTTAACTAAGTAAATTTCAAATCTTTTAATATCAACTACCATTCAAAGTCTTCTAAATCATTATCATTTAAAAAGTCTTTTAAAACTGCTTTATCTTCTATGCCTTCATTTCTTGCCATCACTTTTTCGATATTTATTTTCCAAGTATCTCTTGATGTATTATTAATGGGTCTAATTAATAAACCATTTTCTAATACTTCAAATTCTAAACTGACATTTTCAAGGTGTGCTTGTTG
>JALUWT010000176.1 GCA_027019325.1 Sulfurimonas sp. | reverse complement strand
AACAAATCCCCATATCCACCAGTTGGGGATATTCACAATGATCCAGCTTACTATATACACAACAAGTGAACCAAAAACCAAAAAGAGTGTAGCAAGTTTAAGCTGATCTTTGATAAAAAGTGTGTAGGTGGATTTATTAAACCCAAACTCCTCATCAAGTACGAATTTCGTATAGATATCAAATGGGAGCGTCACGAGATAGTTGATAGCTAAAAACAGATCGATAAAAACCACACTTTTTATGAGAGGATCGTGGATGGTGATGAGCCCGTCAAGCCATCGAAGACCTGTCCCCATCCAAAAGATAAAGAGGATATACTCCACAAAAGCTTCGGCAATAGCAATCTTTTGTTTTTTAAATGCATAACGACCCGATTTAAAAAATGTACTGGGCATCATCAGCACTGGCTTACCGTCCTTCGCTTTGGCCACAAAACCTGCCTGCATCACAGCGATGTAGATTTTCATTACGATATAGATTCCATAAAGAATACTTACTCCTAACATCAGTCACCTTTTACAAAATTTTGACTATTATACACAAAACGGTTGAGCCGCGTATTTACGATAAAAACTATAAAAAATCCTTAAAAAGGTAATAAATGGCACTAATAGACCTCCTCGGTGTAAGTAAAAGCTACGAAGCCCAAAAGATTCTATGCAATGTCGATTTCACCCTCGACGAGGGGGAACGCGTGGCGATCGTAGGACGCAACGGCAGCGGCAAATCAACGCTCATGAAGATAGTAGCCGGGCTGGAGGATTACGATGAGGGCGAGCGGATCGTGCGCCAAAACATCACCATCAGAATGCTTCCGCAAGTGCCTCGCTTCGCCGAGCACCTCACAGTCCGACAAGCCATCGTAGAGCAGCTCGCAGCCATAAACGAAGCGCGCAAACGCTACGAAGAGGTGGCGGCCAAGATAGCCGAAGATCTCGATAATACCGAACTTCTCGAAGAGCTCAATCGCCTCAGCGCCTATCTCGATTACCACGGGGCTTGGAATATCGAAGAAAAGATCGAGCGTGTTTTGCAAGAGTTCGATCTCAAAGCCTACGAAGATCGCCTCGTAAACAGCCTCAGCGGCGGCGAGCAG
>JALUWT010000175.1 GCA_027019325.1 Sulfurimonas sp. | reverse complement strand
ATTATAAGATTATCGTATATTTGCTGACAGGGAAATTAGACTTTTCTATGGTTAATAGTAAATTTAGGGAGATTTAGATGGTGGTTTACCCACACTTTTTTAGAAGGAACCATATTACTCATAAATGCTATATTTACTTCACCAGACGTTTGATAATACGCCTATCTTTTTTTATTTTAACAATGATAAGTAGTTGAGTGAGAAACAGGTACCAAGTGTTCCTATATTGAATTACTCAACGGGAAGCCAAAGAAAACTTCCTTCACTTTGGGAGTGAAACACTTGGTACCCCGTTGAATAATTTCTTACGGGGCAATGATATAGTGAAAATTGATAGATGTCCATAAAGAGCAAAATAGATAAAAAACTATTGCAGTAATTATCAAATCATTGCATAAGTTTGTAAAAGATTTCATATTTTTTAGTCAAAATTTTTGTAATTGAAATTTTAGAATTAGTTGTAAAAAGAATTTAAAATTAAGTTTGAGTAGTTGTAGTTAAAATGTAGTAAAAAGTTGATTTTGAAGTTTTCTTAAAGTGAGAGTTAAATCTCTTGAAGTTCCGCAATTAAGGGATGGTGCGGATGAAAGGACTTGAACCTTCACACCTTGCGGCACCAGATCCTAAGTCTGGCGTGTCTACCAATTTCACCACATCCGCGTGGATAAGTTTTTAACGTCACTTCTGACAAAATAACATAAGAAATGTAGTGGTACGCCCTAAAGGATTCGAACCTTTGGCCTATGCCTTAGAAGGGCATTGCTCTATCCAGCTGAGCTAAGAGCGCGTCAGAAAAATATGGTACGCCCGATAGGATTCGAACCTATAACCCTCGGAGCCGAAATCCGAAACTCTATCCAGTTGAGCCACGGACGCTACTATATTTGTTATATTATTGGTTGTTTTATATATTTTAAATGGGGTGGGATACGGGATTCGAACCCGCGACCCCCGGCACCACAAACCAGTGCTCTAACCAGCTGAGCTAATCCCACCATGTTTTAGTAAAAATATAAAATTAAAATTTTAAAAGTGGTCGGGGTGAAAGGACTCGAACCTTCGGCCCCCTGGTCCCAAACCAGGTACTCTAACCATACTGAGCTACACCCCGACCTACACATTAAACAAGCTATTACGCTGATTAATGAGGCGAAATTATAGTCAATAACTTGCAAAATGTCAATAGTATTTCTCAATTTCTTTAAAAAAGAGTGGTTTTTAAGTATAATTACTCCAATAAAAAGGGAAAGTGGCATATGAAGATAGCAAGATTTAGTCGGATAGGTTTTATTTTAGCAGCAGCAGGCTCCGCAGTAGGGCTTGGAAATATTTGGAAATTTCCATATATAACAGGAGAATATGGAGGCGGCGCTTTTGTGCTTATCTATCTCATAACTGTACTGCTAATCGGCTTTTCTATTATGATTGCAGAGATGCTTATAGGGTATCTTGGTCGTCGTGACACGGTTACCTCTTTTGAAGAGTTGGCACCAAAACATAAAAGCCTGTGGAAATTTGGTGGTTTTCAAGCTTTAGCCGGTCTTTTTATTATGATTTTTTATTCGGTCGTCATCGGCTGGATATTTAACTACATTATCACCTCTTTAACGTATCTTCCTTCGAGTGTCAAAGAGGCTGAGACCACGTTTACTACGATGCTACATGCTGATTTTTGGACACAGTTTTTTTATCATACACTCTCCTTTGCTGTTATTATTTATGTTATACACAAAGGGATTAAAGGCGGTATAGAAAAGCTTAACTTTTACCTCATGCCGGCACTTATGGTAATCTTGGGTGGAATGTTTATTTATGCAACGACACTTGGAGCTTTTTCTAAAGCGGTAGAATTTATGTTTTTGCCAGACTGGTCAAAAGTGACTTCTGAAGCTTTTGTCGTGGCAGTTGGGCATGCGTTTTTCACCCTTTCACTTGGTATGGGGGCTATTATGACCTATGCAGCTTCATTAGAAAAAGGGGCAAATCTTGTTAAGAGTGCCTTTTGGGTTGTCTTTTTAGATACGACCATCGCAATTGTCGCAGGTTTGATGCTCTTTACCTTTTTGTATCAGTATGGTTCAGGTCCTGCAAAAGGTCCAGGACTTGTTTTTATCTCTCTGCCCGCAGCATTTTATGAGATGGGAATAATGGGAAATGTTTTTGCAGTACTCTTTTTTATTGCATTAGCATTTGCAGGGCTTACCTCTTCGGTCTCACTTGTTGAACCGATGGTACAGTACTTCATCGACAGATTTGGCTGGAGTCGTTTAAAATCTTCTCTTTCAATGGGCTTTTTCTTCTGGTTTTTTGGTATCTTCGCGATTCTTTCAAATATTGACGGAGCAAAAGAATTTTTGACTTGGGGTGGTAAAAATTTCTTTGATTGGGTGGATTATGTAACGGCTGCTATTATGCTGCCTTTAGGCGGGCTTATCATGGCAGTTTTTGTCGGATTTATTATTCCTGAGTCAGAGATAAAAAAAGTGATGAAACCACAGCTTAAATGGGCTTATGGACCGTGGTACTTTTCACTTCGTTACATTACGCCACTTGCTATGTTTGTTGTTATGCTCTCACTAATGGGAATTATCTAGATGAATATCGCAAAAGAGTGTAGAGATATTCTCACGCAAGAGGGAATTAATTCACAATCAAGTATAGATTTTGAGGTGAACGGTGAAGTAATGAGCTTGACGATTGATTATATCATCGACACCTATATGCAGGCTTCCAATGAGTCACAGTTGGTTTTTTACGCTGCTTTACAAAAGTCACTTGATGCTAAAGAGATGGGGATAGAGAAGTTTTTTGAGGGGATGGGTCAGCTTCTGCTGATGACCCACCTCTCTAAGAAGTTTGATCTTGACTAGAACTGAATAAGTCCGTCAACAGGGCTTGATGCAGTTGCATACGGCTTTTTAGGAATACGTCCTGCAAGGTAACTCATGCGTCCTGCAATGACCGCATGTTTCATAGCCTCTGCCATTGCAATAGGGTTAGATGACTGTGCGATAGCAGTATTTGTAAGAACACCCTCAGCACCTAGTTCCATTGCATAAGCGGCATCACTTGCACAGCCGATTCCCGCATCTACAATAACAGGAACATTTACCGCTTCACGAACGAATACAACATTGTAAGGGTTTTGTATGCCAAGACCACTTCCAATAGGCGCAGCAAGTGGCATAACTGCGTGAGCTCCGGCATCTTCAAGGCGTTTTGCCATGATTGGGTCATCTGAAGTGTATGCCATAATGGTAAAGCCATCTTTATGCAGTACTTCACATGCTTTAATCGTTTCAAGCACATCAGGGTAAAGTGTTTTTTGCGTATCACCGATAACTTCTAGCTTGATCAGGTCAATTCCCGTAGCCTCACGTGTCAAACGAAATGTTGTGATGGCCTCTTCCGCGGTGACACAGCCTGCTGAGTTTGGTAAGAAGTTTACATTTGTTCCTGCAAAAGTATCACGCAGATTCTCTTTATCCGGGTCGGTAATGTTTAGACGGCGAACTGCAAC
The DNA here is from genome assembly GCA_027019325.1 of Sulfurimonas sp. GTDB lineage: Bacteria > Campylobacterota > Campylobacteria > Campylobacterales > Sulfurimonadaceae > Sulfurimonas. The sequence goes on along the minus strand of JALUWT010000175.1, from coordinate 29,892 downwards.
AGTAATGAGCTCACTTCCAGATGCTAAAGTTGCCTCTTTTGTCATATCAAAAGAGTCATATTTTCCGCTCCCAACGATAAGGCGTGAGCCGAGTTCATATTTTCCGATTTTTAGTTTGTTATCCATTATAGTTTTCCTATATTATATTAATTATTGATTTATAGCATAAGATATCTTATAGTTTTGTGATACCTTCTATTAAATCCATTGGCGTAAGAGAAAAATCAGCACCTGTGTAATTTTTTGCCACTTTGGTGTGGGCAAGAGAAGCATGGATGGCTGCGTGAAGCGCAGTGTGCCCTTGTGCTAAGAGTGCTCCAATCAATCCACTGAGAACATCACCGCTGCCGCCTTTTGCCAGCTTCGCACTCCCATGGGGGTTGATGTAAAATGTTTCACCTTGCCCTATAATGACATTGGCACCTTTAAGCAGAAGTGTTACGTGAGGATATTTTTCACAAAATAATTCTACATATTTGAAGCGTTCATTTTGCAGCTCAGTAACGGTTATGTCAGCAATATTTGTCAATTTTAAAAGAGAAACAAACTCTTTAGGGTGTGGCGTGAGAAGAATGTTTTTTTTCTCTAAAATCTTTACAATTATTTTCATGTAAAAGAGGTCAGCATCTATGATGAGCGGCAGATTATTTGCTAGAAACTGTAAAATCTCCTTTTCACTCAACTCTGAACCGAGCCCCATACCAAGTGCAACAGCCGATGTCGTCTTTGGAAGTGCATGTGCATACATCAACTCTGCAGGAATGTTTAAAAGCTGCTCTTTTTCATAGCCTACAAGTGTCACAAGTCCTGAACCAAAACGAAGTGCTGCCGAAGCTGCCATAACACTTGCCCCTAGCTTCTCACCGCTGAGTAGCGCCAAATGCCCATATGTGCCTTTGTGCGAGTTTGTTTTTGTTCTGTGGGGCAGTTGTAAGTCTGTTTCATCTAACAGATGCCAATTTGATTCACGTTCATAGAGTGCGCGTGAGATACCTAAATCAAGGACTTTGATGTTGCCGACATACTCCTTTTGTGCATCTAAAAAGAGGGCTTTTTTAAGTGCTCCCATTGTGAGTGTGGTGTCAGCATAAAATCTCGGGCTCGGCATATCACAGGCTATTTTATAGCTATTGGAGTTGTTCATATCTTGTATGAGTTGAGAGATTTTTGCATCAAAGCTGCCATTAAATCCGGTACCGACAATCGCCTCTACTAAAACATCACAGCTTTGAAGCTGCGTGAGAGTAGGAACACCTAAAGCATCTGCACGTTTTTTTTGCAACTGCGCCATAGGTGATTTGGCTGCTTTAGCGTGAAGAAGAGAGACGGTATAATCCCCATAGAGTAAGCGTGCAAGTGCAATACCATCAGCACCGTTGTTTCCACTGCCTGTAACAATGATGACAGTAGATTTTTTTTGAAACTTTTCTCTTATGAATGAAGCCATGCCATTGGCAGCGTGTTCCATCAGAGTATCTTCACTCAGGAAGAATTCCTCATAACATCTCGCATCTAAGCTACCGACTTCATCAAAGAGTTTTTGCATCTTAAAGCTCTGGTATGTACTCGTCTATTTTTATCATAGAACTGACAATCTCATTAAACAGAAGTGTAGGGTAAGCCGTTCTGCATTGATAAAGAAATTTATTTTTCTTGAGTGTTCTTAAAAGTGCCGTGTTGTAGTAGTTTGCATTGGAACATTTCCCTAAAAATAAAAAAGAGAAGAGGAGCTTGAGGTGTGGATTTTCAAATGTTTCATGCGGCTGTGTAAGAAAAGTAAATCCATACTTTTGTATGTTTGCAAAAGAGAGCATATAGAGCAGAAAATCTTCAAACTGCGTATAAAAACCATTGAGGTTTTCAATGTCGTGAAAGAAGAAGTAATAGTTATCTAAAAGCTCTTTTTGAGAGATAATTTTTGAAAGTTTACTGCGTTCATCTCTTTTTTTGGCAAAAAAGTGGGGGTCAACTGCCATATAGATGTGTTTTTTCTCTGTAACAAGTTTGGCAAATGCCACATCAAAAGCTTCACTCTCTTCAAATCTGATGTAGTTGAAGTGTTCATCTTTGTAACGTAGTTCTACGTCATCTTCATGTGAGTTGGCAAAGTCCATGTAGAGTGTCGGAACATTGTTGTCAATGACATAATTTCTAATTTTACATGCAAGGTTTGTTTTCCCTGATCCCTGCTCTCCTAAGATGAGGGTGTTGTGACAGAGCATTCTCTCTTCAAGTTTTAGTGCATCAATGGTGTCAAGGTATTTTCCAATAGTATCTCTCATATTTTTTCCTCTTTTATAGAACTTATATTTTGCTTATTATATCTTATCAAGTTAAAAAAGATATAATTGCACTATGAATTATAAAATAATTGCACAAGAAACTTTAAATATCGAAGCAGATACTTTGTTAAAAGCTTCAAAAAAAATCGGGAATGAATTTGACAAAGCAGTCGAGATGATTTTGGGCTGCAAAGGCAAACTTGTTATAAGCGGTGTTGGTAAAAGTGGACTCATTGGTGCAAAAATGGCAGCAACCTTTGCTTCCACAGGGACACCAAGCTTTTTCCTGCATCCAACAGAAGCACTGCATGGCGATTTGGGAATGATAGGCAAAGATGATGTTGTTTTGGCAATCAGTTATAGCGGAGAGAGTGAAGAGCTCAGCTCGATTTTGCCGCACATCAAGCGTTTTACAACGCCGTTAATCGGCATGACACGTGATGAAAACTCCACACTCGGCAAGTATAGTGATTTGCTCATAAAAGTTGAAGTTGAGAAAGAGGCATGTCCGCTCAATATTGCACCGACAAGCTCAACAACACTGACCTTGGCGCTTGGAGATGCGCTGGCAGTCTGTTTGATGAAAGCACGTGACTTTAAAAAGTCTGATTTTGCCTCTTTTCATCCCGGCGGAGCACTTGGAAAACAGCTTTTTGTAAAAGTAAAAAATCTGATGCGAAGTGATTCTCTGCCAATTATTACGCAGGATGCACAAGTCAAAGATGCTATTCTTACCATCAGTGAGGGGCGTCTTGGTACAGCACTCATTACAGATGATGCCGGAAAATTGATTGCACTCATGAGTGATGGTGATGTCCGCCGTGCACTGCTGAGTGATAACTTTTCACTTAATGACAATGTTTTAAAATATGCGACAAAAGAGCCGCTGAGCATTGATGATGAGGAGATGCTGGCTTCTGATGCACTTGTTTTGATAGAAGCCAACAAAATTCAGCTTTTGGTCGTAACCGACAAAAATAAAAAGATAAAAGGCGTACTACACATACATACGCTGATAGAAAAAGGAATATCATAAAATAATGATGCGATTAAATAAATATATAGCACACTACTCAACATACTCACGCAGAGAGGCAGACCGTGCCATTCAAGATGGCTATGTACGTGTAAATGGTGAAATAGAAGAGAATCCTGCAACACAGGTTGAAGAGGGCAGAGACATTGTCTACATTAGTGGAAAACAGGTCAGTCCGCAAGAAAAATACACAGTTATTGTCTACAACAAGCCAAAAGGTGAACTTGTAACAAAAAATGACCCAAAAGGACGCCGGACTATCTATGACGGGCTCTCTAAAGAGTTCCGTCACTTTATTCCGGTCGGTCGTTTGGATTTTGCTTCAGAAGGCTTGCTGCTCTTAACAGATGCTTCGCATGTTGCAACAGTACTGATGGAGTCGGATTTGGAGAGAATCTATAAGATAAAAATCAAGGGTGTAGTAACTCCGGATATGGAGGATGCCATGTTAAATGGTATCTATCTTGACGATGCAAGAGCCGGTGCGCACTCTCACTCCAAGATTACTTCGATGGAGATTAAGCCTTTTATAGGTTTTAAAGTGCAGAAAAATCAGTCTAATTACTCCATTCTCAAAGTAGCGCTTAAAGAGGGACAAAACAGAGAACTTCGCCGTTTTTTTGCCCACTTTGGTGCAGAAGTGGCAGATTTAAAACGCTTGAGTTTTGCTGAAGTTGAGCTCAACAATCTGCCGACCGGAAAAACAAGGTATTTAACACGGAGCGAATATTCTGCTCTGTATAAATTTTTAAAAGAAGAGAAAAAAAGAGCCAGAGAGGCACAAAGAAACAAAGATAAAGAGTAGATTTTGGACTTTACATATCTTCTTCGTCCCTCAGACTTTGATGCAATACTCGGGCAGGAACATCTCACGCAAGCAGGCGTTGCGCTAAGAACTCTGTGTGAAAAAAATGCTTTGGGGCACAGCTTTTTTTATGGCCCTGCCGGTGTTGGAAAAACCACACTCGCCCGCATTATCGCGGCTACTATGGATCTGCCTTTTTATGAGTTTAATGCCACTTCACTCAAAGTTGAAGAGCTTCGAAAAGTTTTTGCGCAGTATAAAAATGCCCTGCAAAAACCTTTGATATTTATAGATGAGGTGCACCGACTCTCCAAAAATCAGCAGGAGGTACTGCTGCCGGTTATGGAAAATAACTCGGTACTCATCATAGGCGCTTCAACAGAAAACCCATTCTTTTCTCTTACCTCTGCGATGCGTTCACGCTCAATGCTTTTTGAACTCCAGCCAATTTCCTCTGCAGCCCTGAAAGCGCTTCTTGAAAAAGCTGTGAGCAAAGCAGAGCTGCAGATAGATGACAAAGCCAGAGAGTATTTGGTGGCTTCCAGCGGCGGTGATGCCCGGGCAATGTTGAAACTTTTGGAGTTTGCCTCCAATGTCAATGAGACTATCACCCTGGAACTGCTGAAGTCTTTACGCCCAAATGCCTTGCAAGCGGGAAGCAGTGAATCTGGTGTGCATTATGATTTAGCCTCTGCTCTCATTAAGTCCATTCGAGGGAGTGATGCAGATGCTGCGATTTACTATCTTGCACGGCTCATTAAAGGAGGGGAGAGTGCTGATTTTATCGCGCGCCGCTTGGTGATACTTGCGAGTGAAGATATTGGTAATGCCAATCCACAGGCGCTTACGCTGACTACATCGACACTTACAAGTGTGAAGCAGATAGGTTACCCTGAAGCGAGAATTATTTTGGCACAGGCTGTTATCTACCTCTGTGCCTCTCCAAAGTCAAATTCTGCATACCTTGCCATAAACAGAGCACTCAAAGCTGTGAGAGAGGGTGAAATTTCAGAAATTCCAAAAAATATCACACAGCAAAATGAAGATTATCTTTATCCACACGATTTTGGGGGTTATGTAAAACAGGAATACCTTTCAAAAGAGTTGAAATTTGTTGACCTTAAAGAGATTGGGTATGAAAAAAAGATGAAAGAGTGGCTGGAGTTATTATTTAAATAAGTATAAATTAGATATCATAGTGTCTTAATAAATATAAAAGGGCAAAAATGAACATTTCTAAAGCATCAAACATCGTTACAATTACTGGAAATATTAAATCTGTGCATGATTATCAAAAAATTAAAGAGAGTATTGATTCTCTCATTGCTTCAAATAAAACTATCATTATTAACATTCAAGATTCTATCTCTATTACCTCTTCTGTTATTGGGTATTTTACGAAGTTAGTTCAAAAAGAGGGTATTGACGTGAGCCTCAAAGTGGGTGATGCGAGTTTAATGGAACTTTTTGATGATCTCAATCTTGTAACACTCTTTAAAGTGAGAAAGAGATAAATTATGACTATCAAAAATAAGCTTAAACTTATAACGGTCATTGTTGTCTCTTTTGCTTTGGTTATCATCGCTTTAACTATCTCTGGAGCTTTGGAAAAACGTACAGTTATTACAGAGGCAAAAGATCTAAATGTTCTTTCTCAAAAACTTTCGCTGCTCATTCATGAGACACAAAAAGAGAGAGGGGCAAGTGCTGGTTTCTTAGGCTCTAAAGGAAAAAAATTCGGCACGATTCTTACAAAGCAAAGAGTACAGACAGATCATCGTTATAAAGAACTGCAGTCGTATGTGAAAAGTTTGGATTTGGCAAATTATCAAACGAGTTTACGTAAGAATATTCAGGCAGTTATGAATGGAATGGGCAATATAGAGAGCATACGTTCGCGTGTTGATAGTTTTGCGATTTCTGTTAAAGAAGAGGTGAAATACTACTCTAGTGTCAACAGAGACATCTTGAATGTGGTTTCACTTACTGCAAAACTTGCAGATACCCCGGAACTTGTAAAAGCTTTAAGTGCATATACTAACTTTTTAAAATCAAAAGAGCGGGCAGGAATAGAACGGGCTGTTATGAGTGCGACATTCTCAGCTGATAAATTTGGCAAGGGTATGTTTGCAAAATTTATTACACTTATGGCACAACAAAATGCCTACATGGATGCATTTTTAAGTATTGCACCAAAAGATTCGGTCACAATGTATAAAAATACAATGGACTCTCCGGTTGTTACAGAAGTAAATAAAATGAGAGCTATTGCTCTTAAAAAAGCCAATGTCGGTGATTTTGGAGTTGATGGTGTTGTCTGGTTCAAAACAATTACGAAAAAGATCAACCTGCTTAAAAAAGTTGATGATAATTTAGCAAAAAACAATGACAAACTTCTTAATAAAATTGAAGAGGCATACAAAAGAGATATTATTATTACACTTCTTGGATACAGTATATTTGCAATTGCGGTGTTTATTATTATTTTAATAATTTCCAGAGGGGTCAACAGAAGTGTTGAGAGCTCGCTTAATAAAATAAGTTGTGTATCGAGTGATTTGGACTTGACATGTAATGTAGTTGTTGAAGGAAATGATGAAATATCACAAATTTCAAAAGCACTTCACGTAATGGTTATTGCATTTAAAGAGAGTGTTTACAGTGCACAGGATGTTGCAACGGCTACGACAAGAGAGAGTAGCCGCCTGAATGAGGTTGTAGATACTTTGGCAGAAAATAGTCAAAAACAGGAGAGTAAAATTACAGAAGTCAATGGTCTCATCTTTGAAATCGGTGAAAAACTTGACCTTGTTGAAGAGTCTACGATTGCAGTGACGGAAGATTTGGATTCTACATTTAATGTTCTTGATAGTTTCATTGATAAGCTTGAATCTGTAGTTATTTCTATTGAAAATGGTAATGAGCAGCAGCAAGAGCTCGTTAATAAAGTGGCGTCTTTGACAGAACAGGCAAAAAACATTAAAGATGTGCTTGCTATTATCTCTGATATCGCAGACCAGACAAACCTGCTCGCATTGAATGCTGCCATCGAAGCAGCTCGTGCAGGCGAGCATGGACGTGGTTTTGCCGTTGTTGCTGATGAGGTGAGAAAACTGGCAGAACGCACACAAAAATCACTTTCAGAAATTTCTGCGAACGTCAATCTCATCACACAAAATGTTGTTGAGATTTCAGAAGAGACAGACAGAACATCACAAAGTATGCATATCATAGCAGGGTCAGCACAAGAACTCATTACATCATCAAATGAGACAAAAGATACACTGATGATGACAAAAAATAAATCAACTGATGTGATGCATCAAAGTGTTTTCATCGCGACAAAAACAAAAACACTCATGTCTACCATGGATGAGATAGTCGAAGTGGCTTCTCAAAACAGTGAATTAAGAACTACGGTGGAAACAGCAGTAGGAACATTGACACATGATGCAAAAAAATTACAGTCAGAGCTGAGCAAGTTTAAAATTTAATGTCAAAAGAACGCTTAGCCCAGTTAGAAAAAAGTGAGGCATATGCCTCTTATCAAACCGATTTGGCATTTGAAAAAGAGTTGCATATTTTGCGCAATGACTTTTACTACCAAATGATAGATTCGAAAACTATCTCTTTAATTGATTTTTTATATCGACCGCTTGATGTACTCAGCGGTGATGCCTACAGTGTTCGAAGAATTAATGAAAATCAAACTTTTTATCTTCTTGTAGATGGTATGGGGAAGGGTATTTCCGCCTCTTTTACTACAGTCATCATCACTACTTTTATTAACCATATTATTGACAAGATGATTGAGTATGATAGTTTTAGTCTTGACATTCTTATACATGAATCAATGGAATTTATTCAACCGATACTGTTAGATGATGAAGTACTTGCGATTGACTACATCTGTTTTGACAGTTATTTTGAAGTTTTAGAGTATGCAAAGTTTGCAATGCCGCCTTTTTTACTGCATGATAAACAAGATAATATTATAAAAATAAAATCAAATAATTCTCCGCTAAGCAAGTGGCAAACAGAGTATAAACTTGACAGATATAACATAAGTAATATAGAAAAGTTTCTTTTTTACAGTGATGGTGTTGTTGAAAATGCCACAGATGCAGAAGGAGTTCCTTACGCGGCCTTTATTGAAGAGGATTTTCGAGACTCTTTTACGAAAGAGGAGTTTAAAAAGAAATTTTTTAATGCCATAGAAGAACAAGAAGATGATTTAACACTCATCTTTATAAATAGCTTAGATATGAGAGAAGAGACCTTGATAAGCAAGCAGCTTTTTAAAACATCACTAGAGGATGTTGACAAAGCGACAGAGTGGTATGATGCACTCTGGGGAGAGCTTAATGTAGATGCAAAAGTGGCTTATAAAGCTGGACTGGTTCTTGCAGAGTTGTTTATGAATGCCTATGAGCATGGAAATCTTGGTTTGAATTCAAAAGAGAAACACCAGTACCTTGAAAAAGACATTTACTTTGAGAAACTCAATGAGCTCGAAGAAAATTGTAAAAAGAAAATTTTTGTTGAGGTCTACAGACAAAAAGCAGCAAACTCTGAATACATCATTACAAAGATATGTGATGAAGGAGATGGTTTTGATACGCAGATATTGAGTCAGATATTTCGTAATTCACAAAAGTTCAATGGACGGGGAGTTTTTGTCTCACGGAAGAATTCAATGGGTATATATTACAACTCTCAAGGGAATTGTGTTTTATTTCTCAATAAAGTATAAATATTTATTTTTTTTGTTATATAATTTTATGATAAAATAATAAGGATTCATAATGTCAAAAAATTTATCATTTGAAGAGGCTTCTCTTGATTATCATAGAGCAAAAGGTGAGTTTGATACAAACGGAAAAACAGGCACACTTTTAACAAAACCGTGTAATACGGAAGATGAACTGTCTATGGCGTACAGTCCAGGTGTTGCGTACCCTTGTTTAGAGATACAAAAAGATGAAAATCTAGCGTACGAATACACAAACAAAGGGAATCTTGTTGCAGTAGTAAGTGATGGAACAGCCGTTCTTGGACTTGGTGACATTGGGCATTTGGCTGGAAAACCGGTTATGGAAGGAAAAGGTGTTCTTTTTAAATCATTTGCAAATGTAGATGCAGTAGATATTGAACTCAATACAAAAGATACTGAGGAGATTATTAAGATTGTTGCTGCAATGGCAGACAGTTTTGGTGGTATCAATCTTGAAGATATCTCTGCACCTCGCTGTTTTGAGATTGAAGAGCGTTTAAAAGAGATTTGTAACGTTCCTGTATTTCATGATGACCAGCATGGAACAGCGGTAATTACAACAGCAGGGCTTATTAATGTTCTTGATATGACAGGAAAAAAAGCTGAAGATTTAAAAGTTGTAGTTATTGGTGCGGGTGCATCGGGAATTGCCTGCGCAAGCATGTATAAAGAGCTTGGTGTAAAAAACATTACGATGCTTGACTCTAAGGGTGTAATTCATAGTGGTAGAGATGATTTGAATGCACAAAAACAAAAATTTGCCTTTGATACACCAGATAGAACACTTGAAGAAGCGATGAAGGGCGCAGATATGGTTCTTGGCCTTTCTCAACCTGATTTAATTAAACCTGAATGGGTCACAACTATGAGTGATAAAAACCCTATTATTTTTGCTTGTGCAAATCCAAATCCGGAAATTAAACCACCGCTCGCAAAAGAGGCCCGTCCAGATATTATTATTGGAACAGGTCGTAGTGATTATGCAAATCAAGTAAACAATGTTCTTGGTTTTCCTCAAATTTTCCGTGGCGCTTTAGATGTGCGTGCGACAAAAATTACAGAAAACATGAAAATGGCTGCATCTCGTGCACTTGCTTCTTTAGCAAAAGAACCGGTACCTGAGAATGTAAAAAAAGCACACAATCGTACAGATATGGAGTTTGGAACTGAGTATATCATCCCTTCACCATTTGACAGACGCGTTCTTGTTTATGTGGCTTCTGCAGTTGCGCAGGCTGCCATTGAAGATGGTGTTGCACGTGTGAAAGATTTTGATTTAGATGCGTATAAAGCAAAACTACAAAGATTAGCTGATCACTTAGACGGTAAAATCTAAATTTAACAAAGGAGCCTTAGCGCTTCTTTGCTTCCATATAAAACTTTTTTAACCCTTGTTTGGCTCTGTTGTCAAGTCTGTAAGAGATAAGAGTAAGATACTCTAAAATATCTTTTGGGCTTACTCCTGTTCTTTTGGATGCAATCTGTAGCATATAGTGAGGAATCTTCTGCTCTTTTTTTAAAAATGTTTTTTCTATCTTTTTATAGAGTTTTTTATCTTTATGGTAGCAAAGAAGCGCAAAGACAAAAGGGAGTTGATGCTTCTCATGCCAGAGCTGTGCCAGATCAATATAGTCATCATTTTTAAGAGCATATTTCAGGGCTTTGTCACCTATGAGAACTTCTCCATTTTGCTGCAGAATTTGTGCCAAAACATTGGAAGAAGCTGACTCTTTATCTCTTTTGTTCTTGCGTGAGGGAATGACTAAAACACTCTGTACCTCTTTTTTTGCGATGATTCCAAGATTGACATGCTTGTACTTTTTTGCTGCGATACTTGAAATGAAAGCGGCATCTACTCTTCTGTTTGTGAATTCATAATTAATTTTTGCAGGAACATTTTTTTTATAATTCATACTAGCATGCTCTTGAGAACTTCTGCTAAAACGCTTCATAAAAAGATGAAATGGGAGAAGGTTGAGGTATTCTATTTTTCCAAAAATCATTCTGCAATTATACATGACTTAACTTAAGTAACAGGCAATAAATAGTTTCATAGTCAATGATAATATAAGCTATGAGATACGAGGCGAAAGCACGCAGGAACTACTAGTAGCTTCAAGTGTTTTCAACGAAGCAGATTGTAGCTTAAATTATCACCCGTAGGGCAACATTTAAAAGGCTCATTTGACTGCGTTAAACTTTGCTTCACGATACCAGTATCGCAAAGTAAAGTTTGCCTTGCATCTAAACCTTTTAAATGTTGTTGCCTATGAAACTATTTGTTGCCTGTTACTTATCTTAGATATAATTCAAATAAGAAAATTATGAGGTATTATAAAAATGGTAAGAGTAGAATTTTTAGGACCGATACAAAAAGATGCTTTGGAGTTAGAGATTACAAACTTAAATGAGTTGGCAGTAATACTCCAAGAGGACAAAGAGCTTTCAGAGTGGCTAGAGAACTCTGCAGTGGCAGTGAATGATACGCTTGTATCTTCACTTGAAGCAGCGCTCAAAGATGGAGATAAAATCTCACTGCTTCCACCAGTTTGTGGAGGGTGAGCCTTGCTAAGCTTATATGACGGCGCTTTGGATGTGCCAAAAATACTCAAAGATTGGTATGAAGAAGAAGCGACAAGTAACTATGGAGCATACATTCCTTTTGTTGGAACTGTACGCAGTGAAGATGGCATAGAGGGGCTCAGTTTTGACATCTATGAGCCTATTTTAGAGTCTTGGTATGCAGCGTGGCAGGAGAAAGCAAAAGAAAAAGGTGCCATTATAAAAATGGCACACTCACGGGGTAATGTCATGCTGCATGAATCCTCTTACATTGCAGCAGTTTTCTCTCCAAAACGCAGAGTGGCACTAGAATTTATAGATGAATTTGTAGAAGATTTTAAAGCAAGCGCACCTATCTGGAAATATGATTTAAAGAATAAAGAACGCATTTATGCGAAAGACCGTTCGACTGCAATTGAAGGCAGCGGTATTTTAGGAGCAAAAAAATGAGTATAACAGGAATTGATTTTATCTCTTTTGAGACAAGTCAAAATATGTTGGATCTCCTGCAGGTAAATGATCACCGCTACGAGAGAGTCCCTTTGAGCGATGCCTTGGGCAGAGTTTTGGCACAAGATATAGCGGCTGAATTTAATGACCCGCAGTTCCCGACAGCTTCGATGGATGGCTATGCTATCCGTCATGAAGATTTGCAAAAAGGCGAATTGATTGTTCTTGGAGACAACCCTGCCGGGCATGATGAGACACGTGTTTTAGCAGAAGGGGAGTCCATCAAAACTTTTACAGGTTCGATGATGCCCTCCGGGAGTGATACTTTAATTCAGATAGAGAATGTTACTTTTAAAGAGGGTAAGATTATTATTAACGAAGAGGTTGCAGTTGGCAATGCCGTTCGACCGGTTGGAGAGGGATATGCAGCAGAGGATGTCCTCATCAAAAAAGGCACCAAGATAGGTTTTGCTGAGATTGGTGTGATGGCAGGGCTGAATCAGGTCATGGTAAAAGTAGCACTGCGCCCTCGTGTAGCCGTCATTGCAACGGGAAGTGAAATTTTGGATTTGGGTGAAAACTCTGATAATCCTGCACAAATTAGAAGTTCAAACAACTACACTTTGGCAGCTCTTTTTGAACAGGCCGGTGCAGAAGTCATTCAGCTTGGAACGGCTCCTGATGACAAAGATGCCATCATGAAAACATTTGAGAATGCTTTAGAGTCTGCAGATATTTTAGTGAGCACGGGTGGCGTGAGTGTTGGCGATTATGACTTTGTAAAAGACATTATTCCCCGTCTTGGTGCAGAAGTCGTCTATAGAGGTGTGGGCATAAAACCGGGTCGTCATATTCTTGTGGCACAGCGCGGTCACAAATTTACTTTAGCATTGCCTGGATTTGCCTACTCCTCTACGGTAACGGCTATTTTATATGCTCTGCCGCTGATTGCGAAAATGTTGGGTAAAAGCGCACCTTATAAGAGAGTTGCTGCAAAACTACAAGAAGACTTTAAAAAACGAAGCAGGTTTACAGAGTTTACTGCATGTAATGTCATTGTAGAGGATGGCGAGTACTTTGTCAACTTTGAGGGTAAAAAAGTGGGAAGTTCTGCGATACTTACAAATATGCTTGATAACTCTGCATTGATGATAGCCGGAGAAGATGACAAGTTTTTAGAAGCAGGTACTTATGTCTCTGTCATCCTTTTGGGAGAGTTTTAATGAAAGCACTCTCTGTTAATCCCCTCACGCAAGAAGTCGTAGAGCTCGACATTGAGATGAAAGCCAACAGTGTCTACACATTTTTTAGCTCTATCCTCATTGATGAACTGGAATCTGTTAATGAACATGTCATTTACGCTGATGCTAATGCTTTGAGTGCAAAAAAGCCGGCATATTTCCTTGGCGAACAGCTCATTCTTGGGGATGCCTTAATTCTTGGAAGATTTGATTTTGACGATAATGATGCCAAAATTTCAAAAGAGGAGCTCTCCTCACTGCTCAATTATGAGCTCAATACTTTTTATACAACAGTTTTAGAGCTTTTGGCTGCGACGGATATCAATCTTTACAGAAAATTTGAGGTTGAAAAAAACGGTGAAAGGATTGCACTCAATGCTGAGTGGGTATTTTATACTTTTAACATAGCAGATGAGCGAACAAAAGAGTACTTCATCAATGAACTGAAAAAAGTTTTAGATGCAGGTGAGAGTGTCGATGCGTATATGCAGAAGATGGCACAACTCGCGATGAATGCAGCCGGATAATATGGTTTTAATTACAGGTGGAGCGGGCTATATAGGAACACATACCTGTGTTGAGCTCTTTGAGGTAGGCTATGATTTTGTTGTCTATGACAATCTTTCAAATGCTTCAATAGCAGCACTCTCCCGCGTAGAGAAGATTACAGGCAAAGCTGTAAAATTTGTTGAGGGTGATATTCGTGACAAAGCAGCCTTACAAAAAGTTTTTGATGCATATGCAATAGATTCTGTCATTCACTTTGCAGGGCTAAAAGCTGTCGGTGAGTCTGTTGCAATGCCCTTGGAGTATTACGACAACAATGTCTACGGGACAGTTGCTCTGTGTGAAGTGATGCAAAAAAATAACTGCAAAAAGATAGTCTTTAGCTCCTCCGCCACCGTTTACGGCGATCCTCACGCAACACCAATAAAAGAAGATTTTCCTCTTAGTGCCACAAACCCATATGGACGCAGTAAGCTTTTCATAGAAGAGATACTTAGAGATGTTTTTGTCTCAGACGCAACTTGGAAAATCATACTTTTGCGCTATTTCAATCCTGTTGGAGCACACCCTTCAGGACTCATCGGAGAAGATCCAAACGGTATACCGAACAATCTTATGCCTTACATCGCACAGGTAGCAGTCGGTAAAAGAGAAGCCCTGCAAATTTTCGGAAATGATTATGATACTCCCGATGGTACCGGCGTGAGAGATTACATCCATGTAGTTGATTTAGCGCAGGGGCACGTAAAGGCACTAGAGAAGATTAATGCTTTAAATAAAGTTCTTACAGTAAATCTTGGAACGGGAAAAGGCTACTCTGTTTTAGATATGCTGCATGCTTTTGAGAAGGCTTCGGGCAAAAAAATAGCTTACAATTTTGCTCCAAGACGTGCCGGTGACATTGCAAAATGTTATGCAGACCCGTCGTATGCACAAGAAGTTCTTGGCTGGTATGCAAAAAAAGATGTCAATGACATGTGTGAGGATGCATGGCGCTGGCAGTCAATGAACCCGAATGGTTACAAGTAAATCTTAGCGATGCGTGTATAAAAATTCATAACGTAAAAATATTTCCAATATATTGCCACCGACGCCACTGACGGAGTTTGTATACTCCGTACCAATGACAAGGTGATCTTGAGAGTAGACTTTGCCACCATAGCCGGCACTAAATCCATACGTAAAATCACCCAGTTCACTGTTATAATAGCTTGAACCCTCAAAGTATGGTCTCCAGACTCTTGTGTAGATTTCACTATTTTGCATACCATAGGAGAAGTTGACACCAAGATTGTAAAAATCTTTTGGAAGCACTTTGAAGTTTTCATCCTGTAGTCTGTCCATAACACCTTTTGAACCTGCATTTTCCTGATAAACTCCGGCATCGCTAAAGATACCGATATGTAAATCCGGATACCCATTTCTGATTTGATAACCGAGATTTGCACTAAAGTAATTTCCACGTCCAATTTTTATATTATCTTGAGAAGTGTAGCTATTTCTGTCATATCTCATCTCAAGTGATGTAGAGTTGAGGATGTTGTAGAGAATACCCAGGGAGAGCATATCTTTTTTACCACCGAGAAGAAGTTGCGTAGACTCATCAGCTGTGATGTTCTTGGCTGCTTTGGCTTTGAGTGTAAAATAGCTGTTCAAAATATACTCTCCGTAGAGGGAAAAACGATAGTAAGAGTCCATACTGTCCGCATAACCGCCTTTGAGTTCTACTTTTGCTTTGTTAAAAAGTTTTCTCACTCCAAAATCTACTCCAAGAGAGCTCTTTGGCGTATAGAGTAGAAGTGTGTCATCAAGCGTAGAATTTTTGTAGTATTCAAGATGACTCAAGAGGAAAATACCATCATTAATGTAAGTATCATTTTTTATTTTTACATATTTTCGAAGAAGCGGATTACGATTATAGTATGAGAGTTTCGAATCAAACAGATCAGAACGTTTTTTTGTCAAGTTAAGCCAAGAGATATAAGCATTTTGATCTCTTTGGTTTGTATTGAGTGAACTGTATGTGAGTGATTGGGAAAGGGCAGTTTGCCCGTCATTTTGTGCGCCATAGGCAGCATCATTCAGTGGCAGCGTTCTTAAATAGGCAAAAAGAAGGTCTTCAATTTTACTGTGCTCTTGTTGCATAAGAGCATTGGAAAACTCAAGCCAAACCTCTCTTGTACTGGTCTGCAGGTAGATTGCATGTGCTTTTTCATCAGCATTGTTTTGAACAGCCCAGGCGTATTGCATGTCATTATAGTGCGCTGTTGAGAGATATTTTTTAGCATCTGCAAGCTCTTTTTCAAACTTATCTGCTCCCAAAGTGTAGAGAGAAAGACGTAAATAATCATAAAGATATTTATCACTTTTTATGCTCTTGGGATTGTTTTTTCTTTCTCTTTGCAATAAGCCCTCAAGCTCTCTTATCTCATGTGCCACAGCCGGATGATTCAACTGCGCTCTGTAAATATTTAAACGCAAAAAATGAAATGCAAGTGTTTGCGTGAGGGGTGATTGCATCTGCTGGAGTTTGTCTGCATAAAAAGCAGCCAAATTGATGTCATGCAAACTGTAATAGAGTGAAGCAACAGGAAAATAGAGTGATACAGGAACTGTTTTCTCCTCAACAATATCTTGCAGTGTTACTTTGGCATCTGCATAAAAACCATATTGCAAAAAGAGGTCTATGGCAGTAAATTGAATCTGCAGGTTATGTTTATCTAATCGTAAAGCTTGCAACAGAGCATAATGTGCTTTTTTTCGCTCTTTAAAATGTGCAGCTAGCTGTGCTTTAATGAGCCAGTAATTTGCCTCTTGCGTGAGAGCAGTTTTTTCCTTGTCGATTGTAAGGATTGTAGTAGAGAGGAGTTGGAATTTTTTTGTTTTAAGCGCATTGTTGGCAAAGGTATAAAAAAGATAGCTGTGATGATACTTCTCATATGCTTTTAAAGCAGTTTCCATAGCCAGAGAGGGGTTAGCATCTCTGTTGGCATAAATGACTCTCTCATAATCAACCAGACGGCCATCTTTGTGTTGCAAGATTGTCTGAGAAATGCTTGATGCTTTTGTGTAATGCTGCAAATACCATCCCAAATCACTCATTGTCTGGTAGAGTTTTTCATTATATTTTTTTGAAATATTGACCTTATTTAAGATACTGTATGCTTTTTGTATATTGCGTGAGAGATAGTAATAGTAGGAGAGCAGCTGGATGTTGTCATAGTTGTAAAGGTTATTTTTTTCTATGTGTGTGACGATTCTTTTTGCTGCCTCAATGTCGCCCATATTCATATATATCTGTAACTCTTTTGTTAAAAAATTACTTTTATGCGTGCGAAGATAAAGTTTATGCAAGATTTTTGCTGCCTTTTGAGGCTCTCCTGTCTGCGTATAAATATAGACCATTCTTTGGATATTTTTTTCAGTCGGTTTTTGTAGTGCTTCTTGCGTGACTAAATCTTTAATCGCTTCATATTGATAGGCACTGAGCCCGTAATCGATGATATCTTTGGCAAGTTTGGAACTGTGCTTTTTGTCATATAAAAAACGCAGATACTTCATCGCCTCTGCTCCTCGGCCGCTCCATCTGCAAATCTCCGCCATTTTTTGGTTCCAGTAGTAGGAGTTTGGATCTCTATTGTAGGCGATTTTTGCAGTTTTATAAGCATTTTCTAAATCATTTGAGTAGACAAAAGATTGAAACATCAGCTTTATTTCTGTATCACTGAGAGAAACCTTTGCGTTGGCTTCAAATGAGAAGAAGAGGAGTAGTGATACTAAAAAAATAATACGTATCATTTGAAAACCTTTAATATTTTTGCCGAGAGTTCTTTTGCTTTTTGCACATCATTTGCAGAGAGATAGAGTTTTAAAAGCGTCACTCTGGCTTCTTTGCTTTTGATGAAGTACTCTTCATACTTACTTCCTAATTGTACTGCATCTTTGAGTAAATTTCCAGATTGCAGTGTTATAAGTGCTTTGAGCCACAAATCTCTTCTTTTATGATAATCTTTTGTTTGATAAAAAAGATGCATATAATACGCAGCTGCTTTTTTATACTTTTTATGTGCGAGATAAAACTCTATAACTTTATCTTGCCAATATTTGGAATTTTTTGCAACTGTAAGAAGATGATTTTCGAGCTCTTTATAGTTGTAGACCTGCGTGAGAAGATAAAAGTAGGTATTATTGTATTTTAGCATATGTTTTTTGTCTAGTTTTGCAAGTTTATCAAGATAGTGAAATGCTTCATTGTACTTTTTTAGTTTCGAAGCAAGGTAAAGGGCATCTTTGAGTTGTTTAATATTGTCCGGATTTTTTTGAATCATCTTTGTAAGCAATAAATACTGCACTTCTTCACTTTTTAAAAACATCGCTTCTTTATAGAGCATTTTGAGATCTTCATCATTGTAAAAATGTCTGTTCAAAATAGTAAGAAAAACTGTTGCAAGCTCTTTTCGCAGCTTTTGCATTCCAGCTTTGTCTTTTTTGTTTTGCAAGAAAAAATAGTTCTGTTTTAAAAGTTTATAACTCAGAAGGTAGGCTTTCTTTTGTACTTCTTTGTGTGAAGATTTTTTTAGTAGTTCTAAAAGACGGAGTGCTAAATCTCGATTTTGACTTTTGATGCTTTTTTGCGCAAGTGTCAAAATGAGTTTTTCATTTTTAGGATCATTTCGAAGCATATTTTTGAGATAGAGCACACTTAAGTCATAGTTTGATTTTTCCTTTAAAATCTGTTGGAGTATGAGGTCTTTTGGATAAAGCACAAAGAGAATCAAAGCAAAGGTGATAAAACCGATAATGACCTCTTTGTAGCTTGCTACATAAACTTTCTCTTTATTTGCAAATCGCATCGACAACAACTTCTGTTCTGCTTTTATAGCTAAAGGAGATTATATTCTCTTGTTCTAACTCTTTTTTATAGCCCGGGGAAAGTTTATAGCGGCACTCTTTTGGCATAAAAAGCTCTAATTTAAGAGGTACATGTGCACTAAGTTTGATATGAAAATGTTTCGCGTCTTGCGTTAATTCTGTGATCTTTCCATTGGCACTGACTAGATAAGGCTGTTTGACTTCTGTTGGATGCGTATCAATGAGGGCCTTGGTATCTGTACCAATATGGAGATACGTATGGTTTTGAAAATGTTTGTAACCGGCAATATTGAGTGATTTTTTTAAATTTATAGTTGCATCTTTTTTCTCTATACGAACAGTTTTAAGATCATGCAGACCGGCAAATAAAAATCTATCTCCCTCTTGTGCCATGGAGAGTGTATAGTAATCCATGGCTTTAGGAATATATTCTGAGGTAAACATTGGGTTTGTGTCTCGTTTCATTACCCAGTCATAGACATATTTTAAGGCGTTGAAAGAGGCTCTTTTGGAACCTGAATAGTAATGATAATAGATGTCAATCGGTTTAAAACGTCTTGGAGAATCTGTGAGCTTAAATGTTTGTATGACATTTCTAAATCCCCAATAGGGCCCTTTCCAGTCATTTGTATAGACATTTTCATCCTGTTGCCCTGTATATATTTGATAATACTCTCCACGTTCAATACCATAGGGGGCTATATATGAGAGCCATGGGTGTAGATTGGTGGCATAGGTGTCCCCTCCATTGATGTTTAAAATTTTGTGTTTATAGACGAAACTAAGTGCGTTGAGCTGTGGCATACAATCACCACTCCAAAATAGGGTATGTGCTTTTGGCATTTTATCTTTTGGATAATATTGTTCATTGATTTGCTGCAACATGCCTTCTATCTCATAAGGAAGAGAAAATGTATACCCTTTTGGATCAAGTCTGTATTGTGGAGCAAGGTTTCCATTTTTGATTTTTTCCCAGAAAAACGGATGCGAAAAGGTATGTGTTGCTCCCTCCACATTTGGGAGTTTATAAATATTTTTGACTAATTGTTGTAGTTGTGGTGAGAGCTTTGGATAGAGACCGTTACTATCGACTTCTGCACCGACTATAGAGGCAGAAATAGGAGTGTGATATTTTTTAAGGATATCATTTAAAATAATCTCTCCACAAAAGAGTTTTGGATTCCACTCAACTCTATTCATAATTGCATCACCATCTATATGGCTAAAAAAGATGCGTTTTCCATTCTCTGTTGTTGTATCAGGGACAGGAATGCTCTTGAGTTGGAGTGCTTCTTTAAAAAACTCAAAAGGATTAATGGTCCAGATATTGTCATCATTAATCGTGGTCATAAAAGCATTGCCAATGGCAAAGCCTCCCCATGGCATTACAGCGGCAAGCACTGCTGTGTGATGATTAGAATCTGTGATCTTATAGAGTGGATCTCCTTTGGAAATATCTATATAGTAGCCGTTATAAGCAAGTGGGGGCTTCATTTCAAATCCCATAATACTGCTTGATATGAGTACCTTATTTGTATTGTTGGCCGCTTGAGGATACTCTTTCGTACTTATGCGAAAATCATGCAGCAGTTTGATATTATCTATGCCAAAATTTCCTGCAAAAACGATTTTGATACCGGAATTTTTGACCTGCGTGAGCCAAGCAACAAGTTTTTCAGCATTTGGATAACTCCGTGGAAGCCAGACAACAACACCGGCATATTGCTGCATCTGCTCTATTCTTGGTAATGTCTGATGAATATCGTAAAGTTTTTGAATGTAACCCAAATACTCAAGTGGTAATGCTCCGTAAAGGTGGGCGCCGGTTTCCATCTTATCGTGCTGGCTGGTATCAGCAAGAGTAAGAATCTCACGCTTAATAGGATTTTTGGAAGATTTTCCATAAATCGTCAAATCCTGTGTGCTGACATAAGGAATAAAACCTTTAGCTTGTAAAGAGTCTACAAGCTGATTGGCTTTTTTTGTATTTATCTCTTGAAATGGCAGATAATCAACTGCAATGATATCAAGATTATATTTTCGAATTTTTTGCAGTTTTGCATCCAACCATACTCTGTCTTTATTCTCTACAGCATAGTAACTCGTTTTTTTGCCATGTACACCTTTATAGTACGATTCAAATAAAACTGCTGTTACTGCGTTGTGAACAGCGTCTATTATTTCAAAGCCTCTGTTGATGATAAGTTTGGCATTGGGGTAGCGTGTGTGAAAGGTGTTAATGATATGAATCAGTGCTTTTTGGCTCTTTTGTCTTTGCGCCGGTGTTTTTGCGACAAGTTCATACGAGTCGAGGGTGTCAAAGAAAAAGTTTTTAAAACCGCGTTTTATTTGTGGTTCTATTATTTTACGAAAAAGAAACTGCTGATACTCCGGATTTGTAAGATCTAAAACATCACTCTTCCATGTTTTGTTCTCACCCACTATCCAACTTTTGTTGATATCATTGTAAAGCTCACTGTCTCTGTCCATCTCGCCAATGCTTACATAGGCATACATCTTCTTTTTGTAAATTTTAAAACCATGGGTATAAACATTTGTATTGGAAGGCTGGACGATGATATAGTCATGGATGCCGGCCATAGGGTAAGAGATTTTATCACCATAGTAAAGCAGAGCACTTTTATCTGTTACTCCTGCAAAAAGAGTTGTAGCCATGAGAAGCAAAAGTGTAAAAAGTTTACTGGAGCATAAATGTTTCATAATTCAACCTGTTCATTTCATTTCTAAGTACCAAGATACTTGCTGTAAAGACGATAAGCAGTGATACGGCATAGCCATAACCAAACATTGCCGGCCCCATATCTATGGAGAGTAGCGTCAGCACGGCATTTAAAATAAAAAATGCGAGACTCAGCCACATAGCAACCATTTTTCTGTCAAGATAATAAAGTATTGCAAGAACGGACATAAAGGCAAGCTGCAGCATCGCACCGATTGTCAGAACATAAAAGAGTCCAAGGTAGAGTTGTGGAATCTTGAGTGCTGCAAAAATCTGTGGAGCGGAGAGAAAAAGCATAATATCTACAATTCCCTGTATAATAATAATCTCATGCATAGCATGGCGGATAATATTTACCATCTCATCTCTGTAGGTACGAATCATCTTGAGTGTTCCACCATTTCTGACTGCATCATAGTAGAGCTCATACTTCTCGGCAAAATCGGCTTCAAGACGAAAGAAAAATATTGCCATACCGGGTAAAATCGAGAGATACGCTAAAAATATTGGCATATCATAGACAATGGATGCATGTAGTCTTCCCAGCACAGCGTAGCCAGTTGCAGGATTATACCAAAAGATAAACTTGTCTACCCAGGCGCCAAGATTATAAAAAAGTCCGGCAAAGGCTAAAGACCAGTAGAAGTTTTTTGCCAGAAAAAAATCGATTTTAAGAAATATTGTAGCATTGTAGCTTTTAATGATAAGGGTCATTAAAGCAACAAGCAGCAGGGCATTTCCGATAAAAAAGATATAGATGAGTTTTTCAATACTGTCACCTAAAAAAATTGAAGCGATGACGATTAAAGTATAGGAGAGAAAGTAGGACCAGACAACACCTTTGTAGTACTTCAAACTTGCTGCCAAAATACTTGCAATCCACACAGCACATAAGACAAGAAATGTGGCAACTGTTCCGACAATAAAAACGAGGCTTTGCCCTTCAAACATCCAGAGGTAAAAAGGTATGATGAAAGGAAGTCCAAGTATCCATGAGAGAAAAATTGCGCCAAAAAATGAGGGGAGAATTTCATCTTCACGGTGATTGAAAATCAAATCTGCGATGTAACGGGTAAAAGGAAGCTGTACCAGACCGGTGATGATTAAACTTGAAGCAAGGGCAATGGCATAGGTAATGACAACTTGAAAACGGTATACATCACTGTTGGCTCCATAACTCGCAAGACTGACAAAACCTACAAGTAAAATGGCAATAATAGAGATAACCCACGGGCCGGAGCTGAGTATTGCAGAGTAGCCGTATACTTTGGCCAAAGAGAGAAGACGGTCCTCTTTGAGTATTTTTCGAAGCTCAAACCCTATGCCTGCCATTACGCCTTACCTGCTTTTGGAGTTTTTGTATACTTGCGTATTGTAAATCTTTTTATCTTTAGTTCTGGATAAGGAATTCTGTTTACTGCATAATACGCAAAAACTTTTTTTTGGAGTTCTGCCCAGTTGAGATGCAGGGCTTCATTGTAAATATCTCTATACTCCTGTAAAAACATATCTTCTTTGTAATATTTCTGTACTCTTGTGAGTGCATTTTTTTGAGCCTGTTCCCAAACTCCATTTTCAAAAGTTAAAAATTTTATATACTCTTGTGCCAAAGCCTCAGGATTTGCGATGCCTGTTACAGCACCTGCAAGACCAATTTTTTTATCTTCTTCATTGAGTCCGCCTTCGATGAGATCGCGACAACTTCCGACATCCGTTGCAACGCAGGGAACACCTGCTGCAAACCCTTCCAAAATAACTAAAGGCATGCCTTCACTGATGGAGGTGAGTGTCTGTAGTGCTGAGATTGGGAGCACTTGTGTAATGTCGCTGTGTCCAAAAAATTTGATTTTGTCAGGATTTTCTTGGAGCTGTTCAAAGGATTGTGTCGCTTTGTTATTTGCAAAGGTTTGTAGATTAAATTTTAAATCAAGTGAAATAGCCATCTGTTGGCATTCACGTACATACTCTATATCTTCATCAACAGAACCGACTATCCAGCCTTCAATGTTTGGAATCTTTTGGCTTACAATCTTAATGGCACGAATAAAGGTTTTAATATCTTTGATGGGCACAACTCTTCCTATGAGCGTGATAATGGGTTTTGGAGGATCTTTCCGCAGCTGTATAGTCTGCATCAACTTATCTACATCAACACCGTTTGGAATAATGTCAGAGCGTGATTCGGGTGCACCAAGTGCTATTTGAATCTGCTGGGCCCCTTTATAAAGGGAGAGAATGTGATTGGCACGGTAGTAACAAAAAAGCCCTATTTTATCAAAAAAATCAACCCACATTTTTTTAATGTAATTATACTCTTCAGGCTGCTGTAAAAGTGCAGGTTTTTTGTACTCAATCCAATCAGCTGAGAGCATATCTATTTTTCTCTCTCTTGTATAGATGCCGTGTTCTGTCAAAACAAAGGGGCGTTGTGTTGTGTAGGATGCGAGCGTACCGAGAAAACCGGCATAACCTGTTGAGGGAGCATGGTAAATATTTGTCTGCGGTAGATTTTTAACGATCTGTGCCAAGATCCAGATGGGTTTATGAATATTTCTGACGGTCCAAAAATAGTCGATAAAAGGAATATCGGGAGCATTTTTCATATAGAGCTCATTGATGAATTCCCAAGCTTCTTCTGAGTATAAAAAATCTTCAAAGCTAACATCTTTGAAATAAAAATCAATATTTTGCAGCATTTCAGGTAGATTTCCCCTTTGCATTGTTAGCGATTTGTATAGTTTTCTAATGGCTTGGAACCCTGTTTTATTCCCTTTAAGTTTTTTAGGAATTTTGCTCTCTTGGGATTTTTCAAAAAGATAATGGACCTCAAGATGTTTAAGATTAGGAGGAAATTCATAACAAACTTCCATTTTCTTACCATTTAAGTAGGGTGTTGCTCCGATGAAACAGACTCCAAAAGTAAACTCTGGAAGTCCCTGCATCAGTTGTAAAATCCAGCTTGAAACTCCACCTTTTATATAAGGGTATGTTCCTTCAGAAAAAAGCATGATGTCCACATGGCTGCTTTTAGGAAAATGTTTACTCATGGCTGATTTCCCACTGTTTGATGATTGGGTAGAGTTTTGGATTGTATGCTAGATCTTGAGAATGATTTAAAATAGACTTGACTATGGAGTATCTCTGCGTGATAAAATAGACTTCAGCAAGATAGGGAAGGATGCTCGTTGATTTTTCACTCAGCAACTCTTCTGCAAGTGTAAAATACTCTTGCGCATTTTCATATTTTTCTTTAACGGTAAATATTCTTCCTTTGAGCGTAAAAATACTAGAACAGGTCAAATAGGTATCTTCAAGGAGTGCGTTTAATGATTTGGATCTTTGGGTTTTTTCTTTGAGAGTATTGAACTGTTTTAGGAGATGACTGAGTTTTTCCATGTAAAATTCTTGTGAGAGCTCAAGATACAAAAGTGCAGAGTTTAAAAAGTTTTTTTTCAG
The DNA here is from genome assembly GCA_027019325.1 of Sulfurimonas sp. GTDB lineage: Bacteria > Campylobacterota > Campylobacteria > Campylobacterales > Sulfurimonadaceae > Sulfurimonas. The sequence continues at coordinate 5,167 of JALUWT010000175.1, read as the reverse complement.
ACTCTCATGTGAGAGTTCTGTATAGACCATTTCCCAATATAAAAATGCCAACTCTTTAGAAGCAAAGGCTACTTTTTGTTCATCTGTAGCATCTCCTTTTGTAGACTCTTTGCGAATTATTTCAAGATATCTATTTATTCTGTCATTGAGGGTTTTTTCTGTTTTGTTGAGTATGGCATATCCAAAAAGGCGTATCTCATCATCTTCACTAGTCAATGTCTGTTTGATGATACTGAGACTGATTGGCGAAGGGTCCTCTGCCAAAATGGAGAGCGCTTTAATTTTTTTTGATTTTGGAACATAGATGTTTTCGATGAGATTAATCATGGAACCTTCACCGAAGGTTCGTTCAATTTTTAAAAAAGAAGTCTCAAATTCATCGAGATTGAGCATATCGGTATTAACGACCTTCTGAGCATACTCGATGTGTGTCATATACCAAAAAAGCCACAGTGTGAAAAAATATCCAACATAAGGGATAGCCAGATTAAAGGCAAGGACAAAGAAAAATATTGTAGTAGGATTATTTTTATGCAAAGAGGCACTGAAAAGAAATTTATAGAAGAGGCTTCTATCCTGTACGGCTTGGAGTCGATACTTATCTTCTTTGCAAACTGTTGTAAATCTTTTCAGTGCATATTTTGAGATACCAAATGCCAACAAGAGTATGATACAGATATGCAGAGCGAGTAAAGGATAGAAATGGGTTGAATAAAAAGCAAAAATATTATCCATGATAATCATCTGTTATGTATTGAAATATCAGATCTTCTTGTTTGATGCCAAAAGTCATATACTCAAAAGCTTTGTCTTTTTTATTTTGTAGATTATAAAGAAGTCTGTTTAAAAACCCTAAGGCAACAGCCTGGTCATTGAGTGGAAAAAGTACAACAAGATAAAATGTCTCTTTATATTTTGTCTGTGTAACAATATCGAGTGAACGCAGGAGTCGTTGTGTCTTTTCTAACACTCTGCGTGTCTGTAACTCATTATCAATCTTGATTATCAGCAGTGTGGAATCGATTTTGTATTTATCATGCAGGTATTTCAATCTGCAACACTCATATTTAAAGCTCTTTTCTGCAAAAAGAGTTTGCATTTTTTCTGATTGCTTCCAGGTCTCTTTTTGGTAAATTTGTATAGAGAGATACTCCAATAAAATAGCTATAGAGATGAGGTTTTCTTTGTTAAAAGACATAAAGGGCATTTTTTCTATGGCCAGAAGAGTGACGACTTCATCATTATAAACGGTAGGGATAACGGCTAAAAATTTTGCAGTTTCTGTCTGTTGTAAAGTTGGATTTTTTGCTGCATCACTGACAAAAATAGGTTTTTTTCGCTCAAGGGCATGCTGTATCATGTAATCACTGTATAGAGCCGCTTCATCTCTTTTTTCATAGGCATGACTGTAGGTTATGGAAGCATTTTGGGGTGTCAATGTTTTGTTTACGCGATGTGTAACTTTATGAATAATTAGACCGCTTTGAAGATTAAAAGATTTTTCCAAAAGCAGTAAGAACTCTTGGTACTGTTCACTGCTTTGTGCTACTTCATCCTGCTTGTTTTGTTGTTTTTTCTTGAGAAGAATCTCTTCAATGGCACTGCGGATACTCATAGGTTTGAGAACATAATTTTTTTCCAGCTGATCATGAGAGATTTTTAAAGTATAGAATGCTTTTGAGAGTTCATCCAGTTTGGAGGCTTTGTAATCATCATCAATTTTAAGTTCCCGTATTTTTTTTGTCCAGTAGTAATGAAACTCACTAAAAATAAGCACCATCATTAAGTCAACCAAAAAATTAACGTAGGGGAATTCATCATAAAACTTCCACATGCTCAGAGAGATTAAACTCATCGCGACAAAACCACTTTCAAAGCCGTGAAAAAGAGTAAGAATCGCTAAGATGATTAGAAGATAGGGAACTTTCTCCTGCGTGAGACACATGTCGTGTGGGCTGACCAGATAACCGATGAGCAAAAAGGCGCTAACGAGAGTAAATGTCTCTGCATAAGAGTATTTTTGAATCTTTTGAACTATATATTCTAGTCGTGAGAGTTTTTTAATTCTTTTTGTGATTGGTTTCATTAAAAAGTATTTCTCTTATTAATGATTGTTTGTCATCTGCTCAATGAGATTTTGAGCAGTACTTCCAATGGAACCATTACCCCAGTCGCTATCTGATCCTGTTGCACTCCAAATAAGTTTTGCACTCTGTGTATTGTAAAGACTAAGCTGCAGACTTACGGCAGGTTCCCCGTCAATACCTGTTTTGTATCTCCATTCACTGATGCCACCGATAAAAAAATATGTTGAATGGTCTTCTTGTGCTGAGTCCTGCGCATCTTCAAGTGAATCTATCTTTTGATTGAGATGTGTTTTAAGATGATAGCCCTGTGCAAGTAAAACACCTTCTACTATATTTGTAGCACGCATACCGGCTCTTGGAGTGTCTGTATAGTTGTTTAACTCAAAGAGAGATATCTGAGCTGTTTGATTGCTGTCTGGAAGGTTATTTTTTGTATTTACAAGAGCAGTTGTTGAACAAGCTGTGAGCAGTATGATTGAAGTGATAATTGTTAAAAATGTTTTCATGGCTATAATATCCTCGTTTTGGAGAATATTATAGCACAAATTGTTCCTATATTTAGTTCATTGAAGCTATTGTAGAGAGCATCATAGCAAAGATATAAAAAAGTATAAGTCCGACAAAAATAACATAGACCCAAATAACCCATTGATTATAACCACCAACTTGGCGCATTGTCTCGATTCTTGTATCTATATCGTCAATGTTTGCTTCGATTTCTGCCTTTTTGTGCTTATAGCCTTTATAAATAAAGTAGGTAGAAAATCCACCGGCCAGTACTGTAACGAGCAGTCCTCCAATAAAAGGAATAACACCTGCAAAAAGTCCAATGAAAAAAAGTACTACTGCAGGAATATACTGTTTTCTGTAGAGTAAAAATGCCCATGTTCCAAAGAAAGCCCACCAGCTCCAGACCCATTTCATGGAATCTATGCCATTGATATTAAACTTGGAAAATGCCAACTGATACCATAGAGTTTTTTCCGGCTTGTTTATAAATGCCTCTATCATAGCATTCTCATACTCCTGTTCTGACATTTCTCTTGTCGTTGTTGCCTGCTGTTCTGCGACCTCTTGCGTTGTTTGTGTTGCTTCCACAAGCACCCCTTTAGTTAAATTTCACATATTGTAATGAAATAAATTAAAAAAGTCTAGGCTCAAGCGCTTTAATTTTGTAAGTTCTTCGGTGAATGTCGCAGTAACCATATTTTTGAATCATTTCTATGTGTAGTTTCGTCCCATAACCTTTGTGCTTCTCAAACTGATACTCAGGGTATTTTTTTGCCATCTCTAAAATATCCCTGTCATGTGTCACCTTCGCTAAAATAGAAGCAGCACTGACCTCCGGGATTTTTCCATCGGCTTTTATCATCGTCTGCAGACCTTTGACTCCGTAGGTGGAATTACCGTCAAAGAGGTACTCATCGGCGTTGAGGTTTTGCATTATCTCTTGAAGTCCCTGCGTGAGACACTGCGATATGCCTTGAGCATCTATCTGTTGTGCTGAGAACTTTACTATATGGTACTCTGCGTGAGGAGTGATTTGTGCATAGAGGCTCTCTCTTCTTTTCTCGCTGAGTTTTTTAGAGTCATTGAGCCCTTCTACCTTTTTTAGCAAGATACATCCTGCCATTACAAGGTCGCCTGCAAGTGGTCCGCGCCCTGCTTCATCTATGCCACATAGTGTTCCCATTTAATCTCCTAATGCCCAAATATCAAAAGGTATTATAGCTACCTTTGAGAGCGGATGTGAAATCGTTCCCTCTTTATTCATGGTGATAACGGTTATTTTTCTTACACCGTAACTAAAAAGAAAGGCTTCGATGCTCTCTAACTTCTTAAATAAACGGCGTTCATCTATAAAAGGCTTGCAAAGAAGAATCTCATCACTGTGAGGCAGATAAAAATCTATGCCATCTTCGTAGTAGCATACAGTTTTTGATTTTAAGAGTTCCAAAAAGACCATGTTTTCAAACAGACGGACAAAGTTCTTCTCTATACTCAGTGCAGACTTGAGGGAACTGTCGCAAAGATAGACTTTTTTGGTCGCTTTTGCATGTGCATATTTTTCAAGTAGATGAATATAGTTCTTCTCACGCAGGGCCTCAAAAGATCTGTAAAGTTTGTCTTTAGATATCTTACGACTCTGTTTGAGTCTTTCATAGAGTGTAAAAGCAGAGAGTTTCTGTGACATGAATTTCGCACAGAGTTTGATGATGTCAAACTCTACATCATTTAAACTTGCCTGTAGAATTTTTTGTAAGAAGATGATGCGCTCATCAACACTTATTGTTTGCATGACAGCAAATCCGCCGAGCTGTACAAAATGGTTGAGTGCGGAAGAGTCAAATTTATGCTCATAGGCTAAAAATTCTTCATAATCAAGTGGATAGAGCTGAATTGTCTCAAGAAAGGGCAGGTCATAATGAATCTCTGATGCAACAAGCAGCTGCGTGACATTAGCAAAGGCAAAGCCCTCTTTATAGTTGTCCAAAGCAAGCACATCAATCTTGTTTTTATTGCAAAAGGAGGGCAGGATTGCATTCAGTGCCTCTACATCTATACGGATGTCACTGCAGTTAATGTAGAGGTAGGAGTTTTTTTTGAGTGAAAGCAGATAGTTCTTTATCAGTTTTGTTTTTCCGCTCTGTGTGATACCGTTTATCTGGTATGATTTTTCATCAATAGAAGCTTTTCTCTGATGAAATTTTTCTAGCTGCAGCTCTGTTTTATAAAACTCTTCAAGTAAAATTTCCATTTTTTATCCATTTTTTTGTATAGTGTATTTTATCATTTCCTTATTAAAAGGAAATAAATTTTAAAGAATTTCCATTTTTACCCCCTAAAACCTTGAATATTGCAGAGAGATTGAGTATAATTCCGCTCCCTTAAATAGTTGGGCTAGGATCCAACGAGTTCTTTAGAAGGAAAATTATGGAAAAAATTCGTTTAAAATTGAAAGCTTACGATCATCGTGTACTTGATAGATCAGTAGCATCAATCGTAGAGGCTGTTAAGCGTACTGGCGCGGTAATCCGTGGTCCAATACCTTTACCAACAAAAATTCGTAAATATACTGT
>JALUWT010000174.1 GCA_027019325.1 Sulfurimonas sp. | reverse complement strand
ATCAATATTTTCTCCACTGATAATAGCTGCTATTTTATCCATTTGCAGTATATGTGCTTCTCTTGCTTTTTTTATAGATTCAATTGTGTTTTCTTTTGTCATCCAATTGTCCTTATCATGATAAAATCTTATTTTTGACACCATTATTACATATATTTAATAAATAAAAGTATATACTTTTTCTAAAAAATTTCAAAGGAGCTATTTATATGTCTAGTCCAACACCTACAAAGAACGAAATAAAATTAAATCCTAAACGATACATTGTATCTAAAACAGATCCAAAAGGTATCATCGAATATGGCAATGACTACTTCGTTGAAATTTCAGGTTACAGCGAAGCAGAACTCATAGGAAGACCTCACTCACTCATACGACATCCAGATATGCCAAAGGTTGTTTTTAAAATGATGTGGGACAGAATCAACAAAGCGCAAAATATCATGGCAGTTGTAAAAAACCTGGCAAAAGACGGGAGTTACTACTGGGTCATTACAGAGTTTGAGCCAAAAGTAGACCCTATTACAAATGAAATCATCTCCCATACCGCATTTAGAAAAGCTGCACCTGTAAAAGCTGTTGAAACTATTGAACCTATCTATAAAAAACTTATAGAGATTGAAAAAGAGGCTGGGATGGAGGGAAGTGAAAAATACCTCCGCGGATTTTTAGAAGAAAAAGAGATGACCTATGATGAATTTGTAGATCAACTCGTAGGAAACAAAGGAATTTTTAAAATCTTTTTCACTGCAATGAAAAAATTATTTTCTTAATCTACATTTTTAAAGATATACTCTTTTAGAGCAAGAATTCTTCTTTTTGAAGAGGTCAATGCTTCTAAAAGATCATCTGTCGCTTTTTGCAGTTCTTCATAACACTTTTTAACCTCTTCATACTCTTCGGGTTGTAGTTTTCGTCTGTTAGCAAAAAGTTTTACAAAAATCCCTCTCTCCTCTTCATTATAGTAAATATCATAAAGTTTTTCATACTGCATATGCCAATACTCATGAATCAGTTCCATACTTGTGTAAAAGTGTATTCCTATAAGACTCTTAATACGACTTGCATCACCATAAAGCCACTGACCAAACTCACACTCATTCTTCATACGCGGTGTAGGATTTTTTACTTTTTTACCCTCCATGAGCAAGGTCACTTTTCCCATCTGCTCAACATGATATTCATATGCATGTTCAATCGCTCTAAGAACCTGTTTTTTCATCATCAGTCTAAATCCTAAAAATAAACATATTAAATTATTGTATATTATCACATTATACCATAAGTAATTGGTAAAAATTATTATCTATATTGTATATTTATATTTATTGATGTACAATTATTTCAATCGAGAAAAGGTTTATGATGATAAATGCTAAGAACTTTTTACTAAGCGGCTTTCATTTTGAAGAAGATGAATATGAGTTAAAACTACAGTTTATACTCCTAAACTCCATTCTTACCATTATTATTGTGATGTTGGGTATGCTCTCTTTCTTTCGTCATCTTTATGGTCAAGATATTCAGGCCGTCATTGACCTCTGTGCTGCTTTTGCCTCTTTACTCACGCTTATAATTGCAAGAAAATCTAAAAAAAGCATTCGCTACTCCATCCCTGTTTTACTCTCACTATTTTATTTACTTATCACATTTACATTTAGAAATATTGGTATTTTAGGCTCTACTTGGTACATAGTTTTAATTCTTGGTGCCTTCTTTTTAAAAGGAAAAAAGGTAGGTCTCTTTTTCGCTGCTATCTCCATACTTGCTATTTTAGGACTTGAAAATATCTCTGGGACAAAATATACAATGTTTCAATATTTCTATATTACCGTTCCAATTATTTTAAGTATGACATTTTTATATCTTTATGAGCAGCGCAATGAGATACTCAATGCCCTGTTAAGAAAACAAAAAGCCACTTTAGAAGGTGAGGTAAAAAAACAGACTCTAGAGCTCTCAAAACTCCTACTGAAGAGTCAAGAGCTCGCAAGTATTATGAAAAATTCACTCTTAGAGATATATATCGTTGATTTTGAAACAGACCACTATCTTTATGTCAATGATGGAGCCCTGAAGGCCTTAGCTTATACTGAACAAGAAGTTTTAGCTATGGATTTATGTGATGTCAATGCTTCCATGATACATGAAACTGTGAAAAATTTCAAAGCACTTATGCTGCAAAACGGCAATGCCATGAATATCTCTCAGCATGTAAGAAAAGATGGTTCTAGCTATGGCGTGCAATCTTTTATGCACAAGATTGTCTATAACAACAAAGAGGCTTATGTGATTTTTGATATTCAAATTTCGCATGCACAAAAAGCACAGTCAGCGATTTTAAAACAAAAAGAGACGCTTGCATATCAGGCACACTATGACACTTTAACCAAACTTCCAAACAGGGTTCTTTTTAAAGACAGGCTCACGCAGGCCATAGCCAAAGCAAAAAGAAATCAGACACAGTTTGCACTACTTTTTGTTGATCTTGACCATTTTAAAGAAATTAATGACACCTATGGACACGAAGCAGGAGATGCTGTTCTTGTTGAAGTAGCTCGCCGGCTTAAAAACTGCGTGAGAGAGTCTGACACTGTTTCTCGTCTCGCAGGAGATGAGTTCCTCATAATTTTAGAAAATTTTGACTCGACACAGAATGTTGCTGTCATTGCAAAACTTTTGGTAGATACTCTGCAGATACCCATCAAATTTCAAGAGAGTGAGCTTTTTGTGACCTGCAGCATTGGTGTGAGTATTTACCCTGATGACAGTGATGAGGGAGACACACTTGTAAAATATGCCGACCGAGCTATGTACAATGCGAAAAATATCGGTAAAAATAACTTCAAATTCTATGTGTAAATGGATTTGAGACAATTTTTAAGATAAAATGTCACTATAAAAGGATATTTGTTGGATTTGAAAACACGCATTAAAGCAGAAAACATCACATTGCCAGACAATTTTTTTCACAATGTACAAAAATATAAAGAGCATCTGTTCAAATGGAACAAGATTCACAATCTCACGGGAGCCAGAGATGCTGCTACAGTTGATGAATTTATTTTTGATGCCCTTTTTCCAATCAGCTTTTTACCACCGGTAAGTTCCCTGCTTGACATCGGTACGGGTGCTGGATTTCCGGGTATGATTTTAGCCTTTGGACTGCCTGACACTCAAGTAACACTTGTAGAGCCTTTAACAAAAAGAGCGAGTTTTTTACAGTTTATAAAAGCTGATTTAGGGCTTGATAATGTCCGTGTAGTCAAAAAAAGAGTCCAAGAGATGCCAAGCGAAATATTTGAACTCATCACTTCCCGCGCTGTGACCGACACAAAAATGCTCTTAGAACTCAGCAAAAATTTCCGAGATGAAAAATCAAAACTACTTTTTTACAAAGGTGAAAAGGTTTTTGATGAGCTCGAAGAGACACATGGCATGCCATACAAAATAATTGAAAGAAAAAATAGACACTACTTACTTTTAGGAGAAGATTTATGATACTAAAACTCTTGCTTATAAGCGCTGTTATTTACATCGTTTACATTATGTTTTTCAAACAAAAAAGCGTAGCAACTACAACAAAAAAACAAAAAAAAGAGAACAAGCCTCAGGCTGATGAGATGGTAGAGTGTGCTAACTGCGGTGTCTACACAGAGATTTCTGAATGCATTTTAAGTAATGGCAAATACTACTGTTCTGATGAGTGCATCATCGAGGCGAAGAAATAATGCTTCTTTTTGGTCACAGATTTATCAAAAGCGATGAATTTTTTCATATTTTCGATATAGAGAGCATTGAAAAGACACCACCCTCTTCTAAAATTTATCTGAACTTCTCTGAAAAAAATCTTGATATTATTATACATTTACAGATAAATCAGATCACTTTTGCTCTTGGTATTAAAAACATCACCGAACTCATCTATGCCGCTTCTTTGGGTGCGAGTTATATTATGTTAGACAAAGAACTTGCAAAAACAGCACAAAGTATCGTTGAGAATTATCTCTTTGATGCGAAGATTTTAGTCCATATCAGTCAAGAAGATGCCATTGAAGAGATGGCACTGCTTGGAATTGACGGTGTTGTTTTTCCAGAAGCCATCGTAAAAATAAGTTCCTAAACCTTATGAAAACAGCGTTTCTCTTCATCTTGACACTGTTTTTCTTTTCAGCTTGTTCAAGCACGCCAAAAACATACAAAAAACTCCCTACAAGCCATAAAACTCACGTCACGTACAAACTTCAAAAGAAAAACTTCGTCACAACTACACTCTACAAAGAGTATGAGAAATGGGCAGGGGTCAAATACTGCTACGCAGGGGAAGACAAAAACGGCATCGACTGCTCGGCACTTGTGCAGAGAATCTATAAAGAAGCCTTTAATATCAAGCTTCCAAGAACAACAAAACAACAGATTAAAGTAGGAAAAAGAGTCTCAAAAAAAAGCCTCAAAGAGGGTGATATTCTCTTTTTTAAAACCTCGTACACTGTTTTGCATACAGGGATCTATCTTGAAAAAGGAGAGTTTATCCATGCTTCAAGCAGATACGGTGTAATGCTTTCAAATATTCACAATCCCTACTGGCGGGCAAAATATTATCAGGCGCGACGACTGCTTTTTTAAAATTTGGTTATAATGCATAAGTAACAGAGTATAAGGATATATATGGAAAAATATTTAAATCGTAAAGTTCTTTTTATTATTCCTATTATTTTTTTACTTGTTTTGCTTTTTAGAATTTTTTACAGTTATACTGACACGGTAAAACAGATGAATGAGTTTGCTCATAAAGAGGCACAGGTACTGCAATCTCACGCAATGGCACATAGAAACTACTACCAAAAACTCTATCTCAACAAAACCATTCCACTTAACAAAAGCACACTTAAAGGGCTGCCTGCATACAGCTCTTACTACATAAATCAGACATTTTCAAAGAACAATCCTTTTAACATCAGTCTGCAGACTGTTTCAGACAGAGCAAGAAATCCTAAAAACAGAGCAGACAGCGAAGAGTTAAAGGCCATAAAGTATTTTAAAGAGCATCCAAATACAAAAGAGTACTTCAGCGCCAACAATCCAAACTATTACCAATATGCTTCTGCCCTCAAGATCCAAAACAGATGCCTTAAATGCCATGCACAAAGAGATGATGCTCCGGAGTTTATTCGAAATAGATATGACAAAGCATACGGCTACAAACTTGGCGAACTACGCGGTATCTTGAGCATCAAAATTCCAAAAGAGAAATTAAGTAACTACTTCATACACCATTTTATCTATTCTATTTTGTATGACTCCCTTGCCTTCATTGTACTTTTTCTCATTATCTATTTCATTGCGCAAAAATCAAAAAAAATAAATAGCTACCTGCAAGAGGCTGTCAAACAGCAGACACAAAAGCTCAAAGAGACACTTGTCCGCGAACGATTGACAGGACTGCCTAACAGACTGCAGTTTTTAGAAGATATCAGCGATTCAAAAGACAAAAAGAACAGGCATCTAGCACTCATTAACATTGATAATTTTAAAGATATTAATGATTTTTACGGACACACTGTTGGGGATGCGCTACTCATAGAGCTAGGAAGAAAAATCGACACTTTTTGTAATGATGGGCATTCCACGGTCTATAAACTTCCAAGTGATGAGTATGCTGTTTTTACCAGCTGGGATGTAGATGCGCAAAAGTTTCAAAAACGCATCTCACAACTGCTGCATAAAATCAATAAAAGTGAATATCTCATCAACAAAAATGCCATTTTCGTCACGGTAAGTTGTGGTCTGGCATCTAATGAAGGCTCTTTAATCATCAAAGCAGATATGGCACTGCAGGTTGCTAAAAATTCCAAAGCCAACCTCGTTATTTATAATCATTTAGTCGATACAACCGAAAATGTCAATAAAAACATTCGAGGCATTGCCCTTTTAAAAGATGCAATAGCTCATGATAAAATAGTACCCTACTTCCAAGCCATTTACAATCTCCACACAAAAAAGATTGAAAAGTATGAAGCCCTTGTGCGTATCATTGCAGACAACGGTGATGTCATAACACCCTATGTGTTTCTTGATATCGCGACCAAATCAAAACTCTACCATCACATTACTTACACAATGATAGAAAAAACATTTGCATTTTTTGAGAAGAGAGAAGAGTTGGAATTTTCTATCAATCTCTCCATTGATGATATCTGTAATGAAAAAACTGTCGCTTTTATACTTCAAAAACTTTCCACATACCATGCGCCGCATCGTGTTGTTTTTGAAATTCTTGAAAGCCATGAGATTGAAGATTATGAAGACATCAAAGCCTTCATTCAAAAAATAAAACGTTATGAATCAAAAATAGCCATAGATGACTTTGGAAGTGGTTACTCTAACTTTTCACATGTTTTAGAGCTCAATGTAGACTATCTTAAAATTGATGCTTCGCTTGTTAAAAATATTAGCAGCGATGAAAATGCAAGAAAAATCATCCAGACGATTGTCATCTTCGCCAAAAATCTAGGTCTACAGACTATCGCGGAGTATGTCGAAGATGAGGATTCTTTTAAACTTCTCTCGGAATTTGGTGTTGATTTTATTCAGGGTTATTATATAGGTAAACCCTCACCTTTACTGCTGTAAAACAACTCTTTTGAGATTGGCTTTGAGTGCGGTCAGGATTTCATAACTGATAGTATGTGCGTATTTTGCAAGCTCTCTTGCATCATTAAAAATTAAAAGCTCTGCATCACTACATAAAAAAGAGCTGTTGTCCATAGAGATGCGTCCAAGCAGCTTCACTCCTTGGGGTGTCACATAATCATTGGAACATATTCGTAAAAAACCGTCTCCATAACCAAAATCATAATTTCCTATGGTACATGCTGACTCAGCTTTGTATGTAGCGCCATATCCCACGCAGGCATCCTCACGCAGATGGCGTGTTGATATTTTTTGAGCAAAAAGAGAGAGTATCGGCTCTAACTGCTCTGCGTGAGCATTTTTGGGAAGTTCCAGACATCCATAGGCTGCAATACCTACACGTACCATATCTTCAGAAAAGTCCTCTGTCTGAAAAAGAGCGGCAGAGTTGCAGGAGTGAAAGCGCAGTTCTTTCAGAGCAAACTCTTTTTGCAGCTCTTGTGCCTCTTTTTTTATCACTGCAAATTTTTCATTCTGCTGGGAAAATATGCATTCATCTTCATCTGCGCAACTGTGATGCGTAAAAAGAGCTTCAAGCTCTAAGCCCTGTTTTTGCACACATTCAAAAGCCTCACGCAGCGCCTCTGCTTCAATGCCATTTCTGTTCATGCCGGTGTTGACTTTGAGTTCTACTTTTGTTCCTTTTTCAAACTTCTGCAGTGCTTCTAGGTCATTCACGGTATAGCGTATTTTGTCACTTTTTGCCTGCGGAAAATCGGCCAGTACTAAAATATACTCAAAAAATTCTTCTATTGCTTTGGCTTCCGCGTAAGAGCGTACAACTGCCTTCGTTATACCATACTCTTGTGCCATTTTTGCCATCTCACACAGACCATGACCATAGGCATTATCTTTTAAAACAAGGGCAATTTTATCTTTGCCTTTGCAGAGTTTTGCAATAATATCTAAATTGTTAAAAAAATGTTTTTTATTTAAAGTTATGTAAGCCATAAGGAATTATATCAGATGCGCCGTTTAATTGCAGAGTTTGAAGAGCAGAGTTTTACCCAAATTATCTTTCCTCACGCAGCTACAGATTGGAATGCGTATCTGCGTGAGGCAGAGGAGTGTTTTGTAAATATCATCACAACTGTTGCAAGATTTCAAAAATGCCTTGTCATCTGTGATGACATAGAGGCCGTACAGCAGCATTTTTCTGAGCACAAAAACCTCATCTTTGTTCACTACACAACAAATGACACCTGGGCAAGAGACTGCTCAGCACTCTGCGTGAGCGATGATGCAACAACAAAACTGCTGAACTTTACCTTTAACGGCTGGGGTGAAAAGTTTGTAGCAGACAAAGACAATGCTCTCTCTCACGCACTTGCCAAATGTTACGCAAAGAAGCTAGAAGATATAGATTTTGTTTTAGAGGGCGGAGCAGTTGAGAGCAACGGTAGAGACACCCTTCTTACAACTGCAGAGTGTATGCTCAACCCCAACAGAAACCCAAAATGCAACAACATTCAAATCACCCAAAAACTCAAAAGCTGTTTTGGAGCTGCACATATTCTCTACCTTAACCATGGCTATCTCGCAGGTGATGACACAGATTCACACATTGACACCCTGGCACGTTTCATCAATGAAGATACCATTATGTATGTTAGCTGTGATAACAGGGATGATGAGCATTTTCACCAACTTCAGCTTATGCAGGAGGAGTTGCAAATGATTGCTGATGAGCGTGGCTTAAAACTCATTGCACTCCCTCTGCCTGACGCACTCTACTTTGAAGGAGAACGGCTTCCTGCCACCTATGTCAATTTTCTCTTTGTCAACGGCGCTGTATTAGTCCCTACCTACAATGTCACGCAAGACAAAGCTGCCCTTGCAATCTTTAAAAAAACATTCCCCAATCGAGAAATCGTAGGCATTGACTCTTCTGTTTTAATCCGTCAACATGGCTCACTGCACTGCGTGAGTATGAACTTCGCTGCTGACATTCGCCTCTCTTGCTGACTTCTGGTCTAAAATTGCCATTGCACTTATCACAAGATATGTCGCCAAGGCAAAGCCCAAAGCTATTAAAAGTGTTCTTCTAATCTTTTCTATTTTACTCATAATGCCATTTTAGCAGAAAAATAGTTTTTATTAACACTTCTGTAACACTTGTTTGATTATTATTTTAAATATATATACTAAAACTTTAAGATTTTAAAAAGAAAAGGGAAACAATGAAAAAAAGCATCACGCTCTCACTCCTGGCCGTCTCTGCACTCTACTCTGCAGATATAGAACTTGCACCCATCGATGTACAGTCTACCGTCATAACAGAGGTAGCGCAAAATGCACAAACTTCTGCTGATGTTGCAGCAGCACTCAGCTCTTCTATTCCAAGTATTGACATGTCACGCAGAAGCGGCATCGCTAATGATGTCCTTATCCGCGGACAAAAAAGAGATAATATTTCTGTAGAAATGGACGGCACAAAAATTTATGGCGCATGTCCAAACAGAATGGATCCTCCTATCTCACATATTTTGGCTAACCAAATCGATTCTATTGAAGTTATAGAAGGGCCTTATGATGTCACAACTTACGGAAACCTCAGCGGCGGGCTCAAAATAAAAACAAAAAAACCGACAAAAGATTTTAAAGCACAAATCAACCTCGGTTTTGGTGCATGGAACTATAAAAAATTCGGTGCATCTGCAAGCGGCGGGAACGATTTCATAAGAGTTGTAGCAGCAATCTCAACTGAGTCTTCTGACCAGTATCATGATGGAAACGGTAATTCCATCGCACAACAGATAGATAAATATGTAGCAGTTAACCCTGCAGCTGCTGGAGCAAAACTCCAACCTGCCTATTATGATATGCCGGCATACAAAAAGACAAGCGCTATGGCAAAAGCTTTCATCACAACAGCCAAAGATCAGGAACTACGCCTCAGTGTAACAGCAAATAGAAGTGACAATGTACTCTATGGTAACTCAAAAATGGATGCAATTTATGATGATTCTAACATCTACAGTGTTGCATACAATATTGATAACATCAGCGATTCGTATAAAAATGTAAATCTAGAGTACTTCCACTCAGATGTTGACCATCCTATGGGAACTGATTATAGAATGGCTTCTTATGGTGCCAACCCTGTTATAACAAACTGGTTAACAACAAATCTCGATGGTCTTAAACTCAAAAATACGTTTGATATCGAAGGTTATACACTTCTTATCGGTTTAGACGGCAGTAATAGAAAATGGGATGGACATTATGAAAAAAATGGCTCTGCAGCTACTATGGGGTATAAAAAAAGTATAGATAATGCAGTCACAAAAAACGCAGCACTCTTCACAAAACTTTCCAAAGCATATGGCGCACTCAATCTCTCTGCAGGCGCAAGAGTTGATGATACTTCTATAACAAATGATTCTTATCAAGATAACAACTACCACTCTGTAGGCATCAATTTTTTAACAACATATAACTTTAACAAAGAGAACAAACTCTTTTTTGGATTAGGACAAGCCTATCGTGTTCCCGATGCAAGAGAGCTTTATTTTTTTAGTTCACAAGGTAACTTAGTTGGAACACCTAATTTAAAGGATACTCGAAATCAAGAAGTTGATTTAGGGTATGAAACAAATAATGACACTTTTAAATTCAAAATAAAAACATTCTACTCAAAATTAAAAGACTATATCTATTATCATAAAGGGTATACTACTAATGCTTTTGAAAATATAGATGCGACAATCTACGGAGGTGAGGTGAGTAGTTCGTATTATGCAACTGATGACATGACCATAGATATGGGAGCATCATACAAACGAGGTAAAAAAGATAAAGCACTTGCAGGACAAACGAATACAAATCTTGCTGACATGGCACCACTACGAGGAAACATAGCTCTTAACTATGAGTATGCAAACAACTCTTTAGCAACACTTGAAACACTCATGAGTGCACGATGGAACAAAGTTGATGATGACAACGGTGAGCAGGTTCTTGCAGGCTGGGCAATTCTCAACGCAAAAGTAAAACATGCAGTTAACAAAAAATTTGACCTTACAGTTGGCGTCAACAATATGTTTGATGTTACCTATGCACAGAGCAATACATACGCAGACTTAGTACTAGTAACTGGCGGTGGTGATGTGATGCTTATGAATGAACCAGGACGTTATGTCTACACCAATTTAGACTTTAAGTTCTAGAGGCTCTTCTCCTTCTTATAACATCATAACTAATCTTTATTTTATTTTAATTAGTTATGATAGAGAGCGCGAATTAGGAGGAGAGTAACTATGTCTACCATTCTAGAAGAGATTAATAAAAACAGAAACAGCTACTATAAAACCATCTTGGAGAACATCTCTGAATATATTTATAGAGAAAAACGCTATGACTCTCACTTTTCACTTTCGCTCATTTATCATGATAAAAATGTTAAAGTTGATGCAAAAAAACTGCAAAACACTCTGCGCGAAACTGACATGCTCATTCCTCTTCATTCAAATATCTTTTGTGTTGTTTTTGATGAGACAGGTGGCCAATCCTGCATCCGAGCCTCTGAAAACCTTAACAAAACACTGCAAAAAATGTACTATAATGAGAAATTTTTTGTGAGTGCCTCTGACTCTATGGACTTTGATGCAAACTATCTCGATATGTCCAACAAACTTTTTGAAAGAATTGAATACGCAATAAGCCACAAGCAGTACAATATAGTAATCTGTCAAGATTATCTCGTATAACTAAAGCGCCTTTTCATATAAAAAAAGATAAAATCACTTCATGATACAAAGATACCCAACGAAAAAAATATATGTCGGTGACGTAGCTGTCGGCGGCGATGCCCCCATCTCAGTCCAGTCAATGACCTACTCCAACACACATGATGTTGCCGCTACAGTAGAGCAGATAAATCGTCTCCATTTTGCCGGTGCAGACATCGTGCGTGTAGCCGTACCTGATATGGAAGATGCACTCGCTCTCAAATCCATCAAAGAGCAGATATCTCTACCGCTTGTTGCAGACATCCACTTCAACTACAAACTCGCGCTCATAGCAGCAGAGTCTGTGGACTGCATCCGCTTTAATCCGGGAAATATCAGTGATAAAACAAAGATCACAGAGATAGTAAAAGCGTGTCAAGAGAGAAATCTCCCTATCCGCATCGGTGTCAATGCAGGAAGTCTGGAAAAAGAGTTTGACAACAAATACGGCCCGACAGCCGAAGCAATGGTAGCTTCTGCCGAGTACAACATCAAATTTTTGGAAGATTTGGGCTTTGATGACATCAAAGTCTCCCTCAAGGCCAGTGATGTCTCACGTACCGTAGAAGCATACAGAATGCTGCGTCCAAAAAACAACTATCCATTTCACCTTGGCGTAACCGAAGCGGGAACTATCTTTCACGCAACAGTAAAAAGTGCCATCGGTTTGGGAACACTCCTGCTTGAAGGCATCGGCGACACGATGCGCGTGAGCATCACAGGGGAACTCGAAGAGGAGATAAATGTCGGGCGTGCAATTTTAAAAGACAGCGGCGCTATGCCTGATGGTTTGAATATTATCTCCTGTCCTACCTGCGGACGCATCGAAGCAGATTTGGTCTCTGCTGTCGCAGAGATAGAAAAACGTACAGCACACATTAAAACACCACTCAATGTCTCTGTTATGGGATGTGTTGTCAACGCCATAGGTGAAGCAGCGCATGCAGATGTCGCCATCGCTTACGGTAAAGGCAAAGGACTTGTCATGGTCAAAGGCGAAGTGGTTGCCAACCTCGATGAAAAAGAGCTTGTAGATAAATTTGTCTTTGAGGTTGAAAAAATGGCTGAGGAATCATAAATATGCAAGATAATTTGTACAATTTAGCTTTTGAGAGAAGTATTTTAAGTTCTATCGTCTTTGAACCGAGCCAATTCGATGATTTGAGCGTTACTTTAAAAAAAGATGACTTTTATCTTCCTGCGCATCAAGACATCTTCCAAGCGATGATTACACTCCTGCAAAAAGATCAGCCCATAGATGAAGAGTTCATCAAAAAAGAGCTCATTAAGGCAAAAAAATTTGATGAGCAGGTTATACTTGAAATTCTGTCGGCCAATCCTATCGCAAACACAAGAGCCTATGTCGATGAGATTAAAGACAAGTCACTCAAACGCCACCTGCTCACACTCACAACAGAGATAAAACGTGTAACCGTTGAAGAAGAACTTCCCTCCGCCGAAGTTGTAGATATTGTTGAGAAGAAACTTTATGAAATTACACAGGACAATCAGACAAGCGATTTTAAAGACTCTCCAAAGATAACCTTCGATACGATGGAGTATATCAAAGAGATGAAGGCCCGCGGAAACTCTGTGCTTGTTGGTGTAGACACCGGTTTTAAAGAACTCAACAAAATGACAACAGGTTTTGGAAAAGGAGACCTCGTCATCATTGCTGCACGGCCTGCAATGGGAAAAACTTCTTTTGTTTTAAACACGGTACACAATCTTATAGTCCAAGGCAAAGGGGTTGCTTTTTTCTCTTTAGAGATGCCGGCAGAACAACTTATGTTGAGACTGCTCTCCATTCAAACATCCATTCCTCTACAAAAATTGCGTGTCGGAGATATGAACGATGACCAGTGGAGCTCTTTAAACGGTGCTATTGACAGGATGAATGACGCGAAACTTTTTGTCGATGATCAGGGAAGCGTCAACATCAATCAGTTACGATCTAAACTGAGAAAACTCAAAAATCAGCATCCGGAAATTGAGATAGCCGTCATCGACTACTTACAAATCATGTCGGGCATCGGCAATCAAGACCGTCACCTGCAGGTCTCTGAAATCTCACGTGGGCTCAAAATGCTCGCACGTGAGCTTGAGATGCCAATAGTTGCACTCTCACAGCTCAACCGTGGGCTTGAATCTCGTAATGACAAGCGTCCAATGCTCAGCGATATTCGTGAATCTGGTTCAATCGAGCAAGATGCCGATATTATTTTGTTTGTCTATCGTGATGATGTTTACCTCTACAAAGAAGAAAAAGAGCGCGAAAAAGCGGCTAAAACAGAAGGCAAAGAGTTTACCTCAACCTATGTTGAAAAAGAGGAAGAAGAGTCTGAAATCATCATTGGAAAGCAGAGAAACGGACCTACCGGTCATGTCAAACTTATTTTTCAGAAAAAACTTACTCGTTTTGTGGATGCGCCTAGCTTTGCGAGTGCTGTTGAGACTGTTTATGAAAATGTCGATACTTCGTCCGCACAGGTTGATCTTCCAAATGTAGAGATGCCGCCAATCTAATGGCATCTCTGGAGAGAGTTGAGCTGCTCAGTTCAAAAAGAGATTTTAGCTATCTCTTGCTCCTCTTTTTCAGCCTCCTTGCACTTTCTCTCTCTTTTGAGTACTACAACTATAAAGAGCTGAGTAAATTTGACTCCCAAATCGTTCATGCAAAAGTCCTCAAGCAGTACACAAAAATAAAACTTACGAAAAAAGGCAAAACTAAAACCTATCAAGTTTTAAAACTCAAAAGTAGTGACGGCTTTACGTTTTATACTACAGCGTCAAAAAAGATGCCAAACTACCAAGGCAAAGAAGTCACAATGGAGGTCTGGGCAGGAAAGATCACCTTTAAGGCCTACATGAAAGGATTTTTTGCTTTTAGTAAAATCATACAAGTAAAAAATTCCGCCTCTTTTAAAAACAGACTTTCAGAGCGTATTGCCAAAGAGCATACAGACAAAAATGCCAACGCAATATATCAGGCACTTTTTTTGGCCAAGAGCCTGCCATATACACTACAGCAAACTTTTTCAAATCTTGGTATCTCCCATCTCATCGCCATAAGTGGGTTTCACTTGGGTGTGCTTAGTGCCATTCTATTTTTCATCATACAG
Organism: Sulfurimonas sp.; assembly: GCA_027019325.1. Classification (GTDB taxonomy): domain Bacteria; phylum Campylobacterota; class Campylobacteria; order Campylobacterales; family Sulfurimonadaceae; genus Sulfurimonas. The sequence continues at coordinate 19,104 of JALUWT010000174.1, read as the reverse complement.
TTTCCCTATAAATTCTTACAAAATAGATATTTTCCCTACCGGAATTCCAAACGGGACATTTTTGTTATCATCACACTGCTGCTTTTTGCATATCTTCTTTTTTTAGATACGCCGCCTTCACTCTTACGTGCTTTTGTGATGCTTGTTGTGGGCTTTGTTCTCTATGACCGCGGCATTAAAATCATCTCTATGCAGACACTGCTACTGAGTATTCTCATCATACTGGCACTCTTTCCAAGACTGATCTTTAGTATCGGCTTCTTTTTAAGCAGTTCAGGCGTCTTCTACATTTTCTTGTTTTTGATTCATTTTAAAGAAAAAAGCAAGCTCTTTATATTTCTTACGCTGCCCTTTTGGATTTATCTGATGATGCTGCCCTACTCTTTACATATCTTCGGCAACTTTTCACTCTACCATCCGCTCTCTATTCTCTGGACTTCACTTTTTACACTCTTTTATCCGCTTGCAATTGCTCTACATCTTCTTGGATTGGGAGATTTGCTTGATGGCAGTTTAAACTTTCTCATACATCTCAATGCTCACGCAGCGAAAGTACATTTAAATATCTGGTATCTTGTTGTTGAGATTTTACTCTCATTGTTAGCTGTTTTTAAAAAAGAAGCGCTTTATATCTTACTCTTCTATACTTTCTCTATTTTTATATACTTCATCTATAATATAGCATAGTTTCAAACCATAAATAAAGATAATCCAAGAGACATATATCCATAAAAAAAGAAACATCACAATGGCAAAAGAGCCATACATCGTTGCATAAGATTTATTTAAAAAGACATAGTAGATAAAAGCATTTTTACTTGCACTAAAGATAATGGCGACCAAAAAAGAGCTGATGGCAGAAGCCTTTGGATTAATCTTTGCGTTTGGTCCGATTTGAAAGATTAAAAAGAAGAGTCCCCAGATGATTAGGTAGGGTACAAGCGGCAAAATATTTAAACCCGATGTCAAGGCATTTGTAGCCATCAACCCTGCAATATAACCCGTAATATAAAAAGAGACTCCCAATGCAATAGGAGTAAGTGTAAGCATCGTCCAGTAGGTTGTGACACTCTCCCAGAGTGTCCGTGCCTTTGCGTGAAAGATTTTATTTGCAATATACTCAAAGTTTTTAAAAAACAGTAGTGATGCAATCAAAATCATAACAAGTCCAAAAGCACCCACCTTCGCAGAATTTGCCACAAAACTGTCGATATTATGCATAATCACTTCTGACTGCACCGGCATTAGATTTGAAAATATAAAAGCTTTAATCTTCTCATACTGCTGAGAAAAACTTGGAAGTGAAGTAAGCAGAGTAAGAACAATCAAAAGCAGAGGAATGATAGTAAAAATCGTATAAAAACTCAAACTCGCTGCAAAAAGGGTCAGCTCCTTATCTACAAAAGCCAAAACAAACTGTTTTGTCTGATTGTAAATTTTACGAGCTAAAATATGCATAATTTTAATCCAAGCCCATCTTTGCAGGGTTTAAAATATTGTTAGGATCAAAAGCTTTTTTGATGGACTTAAAGAGTGCCATCTCAGCATCAGAAAAAGCCATCTTCATATACGGTGCTTTTGCAAGTCCAATGCCGTGTTCGCCTGAGAGTGTTCCTCCCAAATCAATAGTCGCTTGGAAAACCTCTTCTATGGCTTTATAAGCGATTTTCACCTGTTCGGGGTCGCTTCCATCTACCATAACATTCGTATGTACATTTCCATCGCCCGTATGTCCAAAACAGGGAATGTTAACATTGTACTTCTCAGCTATGGCATAAAACTTCTCTAAAAGTTCCGGTAAAACAGCACGGGGAACTGTTACATCTTCGTTGAGTTTTTTACTGCCGTAAACAGAGAGTGCAGGAGAGGCGTTCCGTCTGGCAAACCAGATATCTGCTGCCTCTTTTTTATCTTTTGCACGGCGAAATTCAGAACAGCCGTTTTCTTTAAAGACCTTCTCAATCTGATTCATTTGAAAATCCAGATCATCTTCAAGATTTCCATCAACATCTGTCACCAAAAGTGCCCCTGCATCAACAGGCAATCCTTTGTTAAATGTCTGCTCCACGGCACGAATTGTCAAGTTGTCTAAAAACTCCATTGTAACCGGAGTAATCCCACTTGCCATTGTTTTATAAACTGCTTCCATTGCATCATTTACCGTTGGGAATATGCCCATAGCTGTCTTTGTCATTTTTGGCTTTGGAATGAGTTTGAGTGTGATTTCTGTCAAAACTGCCAAAGTCCCCTCAGAAGCGATTAAAATACCGCTGATGTTGTATCCGGCAACATCTTTTATCGTTCGCTTACCCGCTTTTATGAGATCACCATTTGGAAGTACGGCACGTGTTGCCATTACGTAATCTTTTGTGATGCCATATTTTGCTGCGCGCATTCCACCAGCATTTTCACTCACGTTACCGCCAAGCGTTGAATAATCTTGACTTGCCGGATCTGGTGGATAAAAAAGTCCCACTTCTTCCACTGCATGCTGCAGATCCATATTGATGACACCCGGTTGGACGATGGCAACCATATTTTTCATGTCAATCTCTAGGATTTTATTCATATGCTTTTCCATCGCTAGCACAATACCGCCGTGACTAGGAAGTGCACCCCCGGTAAATCCACTGCCCGCTCCACGAGGGACAATGACAATCTTATGCTCATTACAGTACTTTAAAATCTCTTGAATATCCTCTTCATCACGGGGGAAAATGACGGCATCAGGCTCAAAATGCTCACGAGTAGCATCATATGAGTAAGCAATCAGATGTGCTTTATCGGCGTAGATATTTTCATCTCCGACAAGTTTTGTAAAATGTTCTAAATGTTGTGCATCTATCATACTATTTTCCTATCTCAAATTCATCTGCTAAATGACTCAGCTCTTTATGTGATTTTACAATCTCATAAAACTGTTTGTTCTTTTTGTTATTTTCAACTAAAAGCTTATAATAGTGTGGCGCATATGCTTCCATTTCATTACTCCCTGCTCCCCACCAGTTCGCATCAATTTTTTGCACACGTGTATAGAATGGTTTTTGTTTTTTCTTTGCAACAAAAGGGGCATCTGTAATGTTTAAAATTGTAAAACTTTTAATATCTACAGTATAGACTTTTTTGTCAAGATAGATAAAAAGTAGACCTACACTTGCAGCATTGGAAAAAGCTGTAAAATCAGAACGTAGCGGTGTCGGATGACCCGCAAAAGAGAGTACTGTTGCAAAAAGATCTGGATGTATCCACTGAATATGGACACTTTTTGAGATCTGGTGATATATCTCTTCATTTGGCGCAATCAAGAGTGCTCGGCTGTATCCAAAAGCAAGTTCTACAGTATCGCCTACCTGCGGTTTGTACTTTCCATACGGAAGGGAATTGTTTCTGAGTGCATTAAAAGTACTCATTTTGACTGTTGCTATCTTTTTGGCTTTGTCAAAAGCAACAACAGTTGCATTTTTTAAGATACTGTTATGCTGTGGTGTAATGTAATGCACAACAAAACCGCTCACGCCAACATCAATATGATCGACTGAAATTGTCGCCTGCTCTTTTTCATTATCAACGGAGACAATTGGTGCTTTTATAACTGATGCCATTACTTCAATGGCAAATAAAATGAGTAAAATCGTATATTTCATCTTCAATCTTTGTATTAATATAATGCGATTATATCAAACAAACCTCAGACTAAGCCAAAATTTGCTAATCTTTGCCAATTATTTATTTCAGGCTTATATTAATGATACGATTTTTCATACTTTTTTTATTGACCACATCTCTTTTTTCTTCCGTAGTACATAGAGACAGATGGAGTAACGGTGAGACCTATCTTGACTTTTTAGAGAGACAAAATCTTCCCGTTAGAGACCTTTACTATAATCTCGACAAAGATGACCAGAGACTCACCGAAGAGATGCGTGCAGGGGTTCACTACCAAATTTTACGAGACAACAACGGGCATATTGAGCAGATGCTGCTTCCTTTAAATGATGAACTGCAGATTCACATCTACCACGCTGGGAACTCTTACAAATTTGAAGCTATTCCTGTCATCAGCACAACAAAAACAGAGGCTTTTAGTACAACTATCACCAGTTCTCCTATGTACAACATTTTAAAAGAGACAGGCAGTAAAAAACTCGCACAAATCTTTGTATCAAGTTTCAAACATTCACTTAATTTTAAAAATGACATCCGAAAAGGTGACTCTCTTGTGATGATTTATGAGCAAAAGTATCGACTTGGGCGCCCTTTTTCTATGCCGATACTCAAAGTTGCAATGATTGAGATGCACCATAAAAAACACTATATCTACCTCAATGATGACGAACGCTACTATGATGAAAAGGCGCATGAAGTCGAAGGATTTCTACTTGCTAGACCGGTAAGAGGTGCGCGAATCTCCTCTTATTTTACAAAAAGAAGATGGCACCCAATTCTGCATAAATGGAAAGCGCACCTTGGTGTTGATTATGCTGCGCGTCGTGGCACACCTGTCATAGCAGCAGGAAGCGGGACCATCATTTGGTGTTCTCGAATGGGAAGTTACGGTAATCTCATCAAAATCCGTCACGCAGACGGTTATGAAACCCGCTATGCCCACCTCAAATCATTTCGCAGAGGCATATACCGTGGAAAGCATGTCAAAAAAGGGCAAACCATCGCCTATGTAGGGACAACAGGACGCTCAACCGGACCACACCTGCACTTTGAACTGCGTAAACGCGGTCGCGCAATCAATCCACTGCGTGTCGTGCAGGTCACAACGAAAAAACTCAGAGGCAAAGAGAAAAAAGCCTTTTTACGATTGAAGAAAAATTATGATGAGAGTGTTGCGCTGCATCTTAACAACAAAACATCATTTCATAAACTGCCTCCTTTTGAAAATATGTCCTACATTCACTTTATGGATAAAGACAATGGATAAAATAGACTCCATAACAGAACTAAAAGAGACAAACTTCATCCAACCCATAGAGATAAACTACACACAAAACGGCATTAAAAAAAGATGGGAAGCAGTGCTCTCTCATGATAGTGTTGCAATTTTACTCTATCACAAAGCAAAAGATGCCTTTGTCCTTGTTAAACAGCTGCGTGTAACAGTGCTCAATAAAAATCCAAACAACGGATACATGTATGAGCTCTGCGCCGGTATAGTGGACAAAAACTGTTCTATCGAACAAATTGCCAAAGAGGAGATTTTAGAAGAGTGCGGCTATGATGTTCCCCTAGAAAATCTGGAAAAAATCTCTGCATTTTACACCTCTGTCGGCATTTCAGGAACTTATCAGACACTTTACTATGCAGAGATAGATGAAAATATGAGAGTAAATGAGGGCGGCGGACTTGAGGAAGAAGAGATTGAAGTCATTTATATTCCACGCAAAGAGGCAAAATCTTTTATGTTCGATGAAAAGTACCAAAAAACGACAGGAGTTTCCTTAGCTTTTTACTGGTTTTTTAACCATAAAAAGCATATTTGCCTAGGTTAAAATCTAGATTTTAAAAAATTATCCAAATTCAATAGGATCCATATCTACTTCAGCCAATGGGACCTTACAATTTCTTACCGCTTTAATAATATCTGTACTCTTATCAGCTCGCAGCAGTATCTCAAATCGGTACTTATTGGCTACTTTTTCTATGGCACATTTTTTTGCACCTACTATCTCTACCTTTGGAAATGCTCCTAGTTTTTCTTGCATAGCTCGCATGGCATCTTGTGCTTTTGCACCGTTTTTATGTGCGAAGAGAATACGGCAAAGTTTTTTGTAGGGTGGATAGAGCTCTTGGCGGAAAATTTTCTCATCTTCTAAAAAATCTTCATACTTCTCAATGTAAGGCTTGAAAAAATCTTCATTAAATGTCTGTACAATCACCTTTGCATCTTTGGCACGCCCACTACGTCCTGCCACTTGTATGAGAGATGAGAGCGCTTTTTCACGAACACGATAATCACCCATGTTGAGCATATTGTCCATGCCAAGCACCACGGCTAACGTCACATCATGATAATCATGTCCTTTAGAGAGCATCTGCGTTCCGACCAATATATCACTCTCTCTGTCATTAAAACGTTTGAGCGCTTTTGTGAGCTTATTTGCTGTTGTAATGGTGTCACGGTCAAACTGCTCCACCCTTGCTTGGGGCAAAAATTCTTTAATATTCTTGACAGCCTCCGCCGTTCCAAGTCGAGAGCTGACAAGATGCGGACTGTGACACTCCGGACAGACCTGTGGAATGGCCTGCGTGAAGTTACAGTAGTGACATTTCATCGCTCGTGAGTGTTGATGCAGGCTCATGCCGACACTACAAAATGCACACTTGAAATTATGCCCACAATCCCCACAAATGAGATACTTAAAATTTGCCCGGGTTGGTAAAAAAACAATGGACTGCTCTTTTTTCTCGAGCGTCTCACGCAGAGTGTTTTGCATAAATTCTGTTAATTCTTCAGGAGATTTTTCATAAACGAAATGCTTATTTGATGCAAAATGGCCGCCTTTAAGTCTTGCGTGAGGGAACTTCACATAGGAACTGAGTGATGGTGTTGCAGAGCCTAAAACGACAGAAACATCATAGAGTTTTCCCATGTAGATTGCCAAATCTCTGGCATTGTAGCGCGGCCTTGATGCAGATTTGTAACTGTCATCATGTTCTTCATCCACAACGATGAGCCCTAAATCTTCTATGGGTAAAAAAAGTGCTGAACGTGCACCGGCAATAATCTTCGCTTCACCGCTATAAATTTTAGCAAGAGCTTTTTTCTTTTGCAGTGGGGTGAGCTTTGAGTGCCATAGGACAAAATCATCTCCGAAGTGTTCTTTTAGGCGTTTAGACATCTGTGGCGTGAGCGAGATTTCAGGCATCAAAAATATTACTCTTTTGCCCTCACGCAGGACAGACTCAAAATATTTCATATAGACTTCTGTTTTTCCACTTCCCGTATCACCGAAAAGCAAAGCAACTTTGTGTTTTTGAAGAAAGTTTAACGCCTCTTCTTGTTTCTTTGAGAGCACTATCTTACTTACTTCACTTGCGTGAGAAAAATCATTCTCTTCATCTCTCTCACGCAAGAAAGGTGTCATCAAAGCAAAAGCATCTCCAAGTGAGCAAATGTAATACGAAGCGATGAACTGTGCCAATTCCAACTGTTTTTGAGTAAAAAATGTATTGGTGACTTCTAAAATCTCTAAAGTATCAAAATCAGGTTTCTCTACTTTTTCAAGGACAACAGCCTTTTTTTCACGATTATTAAAAAGAACAGAGACTATTAAACTTGTATAGATATTTTTAGAAGAGTGGTAAGTAAAAGACTCCAGAGGGGAGCCTATTATAGAGAGTTTGTAGTAGTTCAAATTGTATTAAAAGTTAATTAACCAAATTATCACAAATAGTGCCTGCATCAGCGGCATTAAGCGTAAATTTTCCTGCACCATCATAAGCAAAACGGCAATTCTTAGAACCAACTTTATAGATGTATGCATTTACACCTGTTCTACTCCAATGCCCATCAGTTGTACCTGAACTTACACCGTACAATAAAAGAGTATGATTTACATCACTTCCTGTAAAAAGTGTACCATTATTATCACTTAGCTGTGGAATCCAAGCTGAATCACCTTTGATCAATCTGCTTTGGCGTTCTGTCATAATAGCAGAACGAATAGCAGAAATGTCAGCTCTTGCTTTTGATATCTGTGCATCTGTCCGTGTTGCTGCAAATTTTGGAACAGCAATTGCCGCTAAAATCCCCAACACTACAATAACAAAAACAAGTTCTATCATCGTAAAAGCATCTCTTCTAATATATGACATTTTGTCCCCTTAATTTCATCGGATATTTTGCAGCATCTATCGTACTTTCTAGTGCTAAACATTTAACATCTGTTACAGCGCTTTTTTCAGATATTGTTAAATTATCATCATTTGTGCCTCTTACAATTTTTATTGTAATACAATCAGATACACTACCCATACTTATTTCTGCCTTTTTGGTACTTAATACAGCATCTCCAGAACTTGCCAAATCTGCTATAGCATTAGACATTAGAGATAGATTGTCTTCTGTCTTACCACTTGACACTGCATATGCAGCTATATCCCCCGCTCCTATCATAATGTTTTGAGCAACTCTAGAGACTTCGGCATCTGTTCTCGTTGCTGCAAATTTTGGAATGGCAATTGCCGCTAAAATTCCCAGTACAACAATAACAAAGACCAATTCTATCATTGTAAAAGCATGTCTATAGTTTTTCATAATAATTCCTAATTGAATTTAAGTTAGAAGTATAATAACACTGTTTTGATTATTTAGAGTTTAAGTTTGAAATGAAAGTTATGTAATATATGTTACACCTCAAGAGAGATGTAACGAGTTAAATTTAGTATGTAACGCCTGTGCTACCAAATTGGTGCACTTTAGCTGTACCAACAGTTAAAATAATGTTATTAGCGATTGCGGCCTTATGAGCACCAACACACACCGGATCTGTCGCAGCTGTAATACCTGTAATAGTAACATTACCATCTGTTGTTGCAGCAATACTAAAACATCCTTTTGTTGCACCTGAACCTGCATCTAAATAAACTGGTGTTCCAGATGTAAAAGTAGTAGCTGCTGTAGTACCACCAGCTGTTGTATCTAATTTAACATTCGTAAGAGCTGACCAAGGTCCTGCTAAAGTTCCCGTTGCAGTATACTTTGCACCAACATCACTTAAAACAGTAGCAAGATTAGATGACATTTTTGACACCTCCGCATCTGTACGTGTCGCTGCAAGTTTTGGAATAGCAACTGCTGCTAAAATACCTAAAATAACGATAACGAAGATCAATTCGATCATTGTAAAACCAGCTCTTTTCATAAGAACTCCTTAATTGTATAAATTGGATTACTCTTGTAACCTTACAAACGATTATGAGCTTATTTAGTTTAAGATTTGCTTAAAGTACTCACTTTGTCTCCAAAAAACGGTTTATGTGATATAATTTTTTATCACATTTTTTATTTTAGCTGTTCTAACATTTTTGGAACTAAAATTGCTTATTAATTTCAAATAATTTGTAAGGATGTTGACGATGAGCATAGAAATCTCTAAAACACACTCTCTTTTAGTTCGGGCTATGGACTACCGTGCCGCTCGTCAAGATATGATAGCTTCAAACATTGCCAATGCTGACACACCTTTTTACAAACCAAGAGACATCAGCTTTGAAGATTCACTCATCGCCAAAAAGAATGAACTTTACAAAAACCATTCAGGTGACCTTCAAATGGCACGCACAAATGAAAGAGATTTAGCGCCCCAAGAAGCATCTAGCTCGCTCAAACCTACTCTCTACTTTAGAGACGGTCATATGGCACGTAATGACGGTAACTCAGTTGACATTGATGTTGAGACGACAGAGATGAGCAAAAACTCCATCATGTTCAATGCTCTCGTTATGGCAGCCAAAAAAGATACAGCAATTTTTAGAAGTGTCATAGATGCTTCAGCAAAAGTAAATTAAGGATAAACGATGTCTAATTTTTTAAACAGTTTTGATATTAGCGGTTACGGGCTCTCTGCACAGCGTGTTCGAGTCAACACCATCTCTAGCAACATCGCCAATGCACAGACAACCAGAACAGACGAAGGTGGTCCCTACCGTCGTAAAGAGGTCGTCTTTAAAGCGGTAAACTTTAACAATGTATATAATGATATGCTGGGTAACGAAACAAATAAGGCACCCTACAGCGACCCACTGGATGAAAATCAATTTGGCAAAAAGGTAAATCCTGCTATAATGAGTGTAATAGTTGACAAGATCGTCAGAGATGACTCTAAACCGCTTATGAAATACGAACCGCACAACCCTGATGCTGATGCAAACGGTTATGTCGCTTACCCAAACATTAATCCTGTTGTGGAAATGGCCGATTTAGTTGAAGCGACACGTTCGTATCAGGCAAATGTTGCTGCATTTCAAAGCGCAAAAGATATGGCAAATTCTTCCATATCGTTACTACAATAATAAAGAGGATTTTTATGAGTGATATAAGTAAAATAGCTTCACCTTCAACAGCCGAGCTACTCAAACAAAAAGATGCACTCTCCGAATCAACAACCGGAGGCGAAGCGTTTGCAAAGCATCTCAAATCTGCTATCAATGAAGTCAATGATTTACAGCATAACAGCGAGCAGGCTATAGCCGACCTTGCAACCGGTCAGGTAAAAGATTTGCATCAGGCTGCTTTGGCAATTGGTAAAGCAGAGACAAGCATGAAGCTGATGCTTGAGATTCGCAACAAAGCACTCAATGCCTACAAAGAAGTTAGTAGAACACAGTTATAATCTGTCTCTGCATACACTAACACAATGGTAGAACGTAACAAAAGCAAAAAAATACTCCTTCTTTACGTACTCATTTTTCTCGCCTTTCTCGTATTTTTATCTGTCATGTTGCTGACTGTCGTGAAACCACGGCATATGCCCTCCATCTATGCAAAAGAGAGCTCCCGGGCACAGCGTGGAAACATCATTTCTGCCGATGGTTTTCACATCGCAACAACAAAAAAACTCTACAAAGCTGTCGTCAACACCCGCTACATCGACCCGCAAAAAAAAGAGCTTTTCATAAAACTTTTCAGCATCTACTCGGGAATGACTCCAAAAGCGATAAAAAAACGTCTCGCACGAAAAAAAGGTGTTGTCGTTCTCAGCTACAATATTCCGCAAATTCATGCACAGTACCTCAAAAAGCTCTCTTTTGAACTACGTCGTTTTAAAGTCTTTTTATCGCTGAAAAATCCACGTACCGGACTGCGCTCTGTTCATGGACTTAGTGTTATAGAGAGTGGAGAGAGCAGAGAGTACCCTTATGGTAATCTACTTACTCCCATCATAGGATATCCACATAAAATTGAAGATAATGGCTACACATCCATAAAAGGTGTGAAAGGATTAGAGAAGAGATTTGATGCTGATTTAGCAGCACGTCAAGATGGATTTTCCCGAGGAAAACGTGATGTCAACAGTTACATCATTTTAAATAAAGAGAGTTTCACAAAACCCAAGATAAACGGGCTGGACATCAAGCTTACCATTCCTGTCGGCTTACAGATTCGCATGGAAAAAATGCTTGACAGTATGAAAAAGAAACTTAGAGCCCAAGAGATTATGCTTGCCATTATGAACTCCTCTAACGGGAAAATCTATGCACTGGCGAGTTCGAACCGCTACCTGCCAAAATCGATCCACAAGAGTGACTACCCTTCCTTAAACTCTGACATGATTGAGTACAGTTTTGAGCCGGGAAGTGTTTTAAAACCCATCACTTTCTCTCTTTTGCTTGAACACAAACTAGTCAATCCTTATGATTTGGTCAATGGGCATAACGGACGCTTCAAGCTGGGAAGAAAAGTCATCACCGATGAGCATAAGTTTGACTGGCTCTCTGCTGAGAATGTCATCGTCTACTCTTCAAATATCGGTATGGCACAACTCGCTCAAAAACTCTCTGGTTATGAGTTTAACAATGGTCTCAAGCGTTTTGGGTTTGCCCAAAAATCGACACCTGATTTGATTTATGAGAGAGTCGGCTCTATTCCCTCTGCAAAACGTCTTGAAAATGAGATATACAAAGCGACCTGTGCCTACGGATACGGCATCCGTGTCAATCTTATGCAGTTAATGCGAGCGTACTCTGTTTTTAACAATAATGGCAAAATGGTAACACCGCAAATTGTCGGAAGTTTTATAGATGAATACCATCAAGAGAAGAAAATAGACTCTTTTGATACAGTAGATGTTTTACGCAGTGCAACAGCTGCGAGAGTAAAAAAGATACTCATTAAAACAGTCAACAAAGGAACAGGAAAAAAAGCAATCACACCCGGACTCATTATTGGCGGTAAAACAGGAACGGCACACATCGTTGAAAAAGGCAAATATGTACATGAGTACAATACTGCTTTTATGGGATTTGCTGATGATACAAAGCACAACTACACCATAGGCGTTGTTGTTGTCAAACCAAAAAAGAACCACTTTGCGGCACAGACTGCCGTACCTGTCTTTAAAAAAGCTGTTGATATTATGATTGAAGAGGGATATCTTACGCCATTAACTACCAGTACCGACTGAAGTCGGTGTTACAGTAACACCGGTTTTAACCGGTTATAGCCAGACATTATCAAGCAAACGAGTGTTTCCCACAAGAGCCTCCACTAAAATGACACTCTTACCAATTTCAACACTCTCAATGACTTCGAATTCTCTGTTTAATATCTCTACATACGCAATTTCAAGAGGCTCTAAAACATCTACTATATTTTCTTTTATACTCTCTACATCCAAAATCCCACGACTCACCATTTGAGAAGCTCTGTAGAGAGATTTTGGAATTTTAAGTGCATCCTGGCGTTGCTCTTTAGAGAGATAAGCATTCCGACTCGAGAGGGCCAAACCATCGCTGTCACGCACTGTATCTATGGGAACAATATTGACATCCATAAAAAACTGTTTTACCATGAGCTCTATAAGATTAAGCTGCTGTGCATCTTTTTTTCCAAAGTAAGCATTTGTAGGGTTTACAATATTTAAAAGTTTCATCACAACACGTAGCACACCAGAGAAATGTCCCGGTCGTGTAGCACCTTCAAGAACATAACCGCGCACATTCGGAGCTGCAATCTTCACTTCATCATCAAAGTACAACTCCTCTGCGTGAGGCATAAAAAGAAAATCGACACCTGCAAGTTCACATATCTTTTTATCGGCTTCATCACGGCGCGGATATCTATTGAGATCTTCTCCTGCTAAAAACTGTGTCGGATTTACAAATATGGAGACAACAACTACCTTATTCTCTTTTCTTGCCTCTTTAATAAGTGCAATATGCCCCTCATGCAGAGCACCCATTGTCGGCACATAGCCAATCGTTCCATTTTGCTCACGCAGCTCTTGTTTTAATTCTAAAGCATTAGAAATAATCTTCATTTTAAGTCCCAATATAATATAATCGCAATTATAACAGAACTTTAAAGCTCTCTTATCTTATTTTTTAGTACGACAAATCCTCCCTTCGGTCTGAGCGCACAAAAAAACAAGCTAATAGAGCAAGGTTCAAACAAAAGAGCGGTGGGAAATGGATAACTACGAATACACAGAACTTTTAAAAAATATAAGCACAAAAATGCAAAACATTGCAGGTGTTGTCGAACCGGGTAAAATTGAAGCACGTCTGCGTGAGATAGAAGAGCTTGAAAATAATCCTGAATTTTGGAACGATGCGGCAAATGCAGCGAAGATTCAAAAAGAAAAAACACAGCTCTCACGCAAGCTTGAAAAATATGAGACAGCACACTCTGCCGTTGAAGATGCTAAAGAGCTCTATGAAATGGCAAAAGAAGAGAGTGATGAAGAGTCTCTTGAAGCACTCTATAAAGATGCACCACAGCTTGAGGAGCAGATTCGTGCTATGGAAATTGAGGTACTGCTCAGCGGTGAGAGCGATGCAAACAATGCCATTTTATCCATCCATCCTGGTGCAGGGGGAACGGAGAGTCAAGACTGGGCAGAGATGCTGCTGCGTATGTATAAACGCTGGGCGGAAAGACGCGGTTTCAAAGTCGAAGTTTTGGATTATCAGGCGGGAGATGAAGCAGGAATTAAAGATGTTTCGGTACTTATAAAGGGTGAGAATGCTTATGGGTATCTCAAGGTTGAAAATGGTATTCACAGGCTTGTGAGAATCTCGCCTTTTGATTCCAATGCCAAACGACATACCTCTTTTGCCTCAGTTATGGTTTCTCCTGAAATTGATGATGACATTGACATTACTATAGAAGACAAAGACATACGTATAGATACCTACCGTTCAAGCGGTGCCGGCGGACAGCATGTAAACAAAACTGAATCTGCAATTCGTTTAACACATATAGCAACCGGGGTTGTCGTGCAGTGCCAAAATGACAGAAGTCAGCATAGAAACAAAGCAACGGCTATGAAAATGCTCAAATCACGTTTGTATGAGCTAGAACTTGAAGAGCAAAAAGCAAAAGAGGCAGGTGTAGCAAAAAGTGAAATCGGCTGGGGACATCAGATCCGTTCCTATGTAATGCAGCCCTATCAGCAGGTCAAAGACACCCGTTCAAATCAAGCCTACTCCAATGTATCGGCAATTTTGGATGGTGATATAGATAAAATGGTGGAGGATGTGTTAATAGCGCAGAACCGCGCTTAATCCTCCTCCTTTTTAAAAAAGCTGTAGCCTAAAAAAAGTACACCTAAAACCATAGCAATGATAGTCATATACTTCATCTGCTTGGCTCTTGTAGCCTTGAGTGCTTTAGAGATATGAGAACTATCCGGTTTTTTTGTAACTTTTTGATTGGTTGTTCCTTGTATGCTGGCTTCCATTCTTTTTACATTCGCCAGGGCTCTTTCATTTTGACTTACTCCCTTTTGCGGCATTCCCCAGAAATTGACTGCGAATCCAACAACAAGTAAAAAAGCACCTAAACTACGCATAATAACTTTTTGATGTTTTAAAAAATATTCCAAATAAATTCTCCGTATTGGCTAAATATAATAATAATTATGTCAAAATTCATTTATGAATCTACTTAAAGAATTTTTACTTAATGATAAATGCTCTTATCTTGACAATAAAGAACAGACGACACACTATAAAGTCATAGAAAACTGTTCAGCGGACTCTTGTCAGGATTTGATTGAAAGAGGTTTTCGGCGTTTTGGAAAGATGTACTTTCGTCCTATTTGTGAGGGTTGTGATGAGTGTAAAAGTATAAAAATAGACGTAGAGAACTACCATTTTTCAAAATCGGCCAAACGCATAATGAACAAAGGGAAGAGTCTACGCTCTTACATTCAGCGGCCAACACTTTCCCATGAACATTTAGAAATTTTTGAAAAATACCATCTACACATGCATGAAAAAAAAGGGTGGGAATACAATAAGACATCTCCAGACCACTACTACAACTCTTTTGTGAATGGACATGAAGATTATGGCTATGAAGTGCTCTATTTTTTAGAAGAGAAGCTGATAGCAGTGGATTTGATTGATATTTTAGAAGATGGCATATCTTCCATCTACTTCTATTATGACCCAGACTTTGCGAAGTACTCTTTAGGAAAGCTCTCCCTATACAATCAGATCAAATATGCACAAAATGCAAAGAAAAAATGGATATATCTGGGGTACTATGTAAAAGAGTGCCCTTCACTCTCTTATAAGGCTGAGTACAAACCCTACCTTACGTTAGAGGGCAGACCTGCTGAGCAGGAAACTTTTAAATGGTTTTATTAAGCTCTTCTTTTTGATACTCACGAATCTCTAACTTCTTCTCTTTTAACTCTTTTTGAAGCTTATTTTCCAGTTTCTCTTTTGTACGTCTGTCATTTTCTCTAATCTGTCTTATTCTTTCAGCTTCACGCTCTTTTTTTGACTTGTAACGTTTTTGCTGTGCCTCTTTTTTAGCACGTAGTTTTGCATCCGCATCCAAGTAGGATTGAATAAGACCCGTAGTATTCATATCTTGGGCATGCGCAAAATAATAGTCTACGATCTCTTTTTTACGCTCACTCACATCAAGCAAACCACTGTTAATTAATTGTGAAAAGCGTCTGCTCTCTTCTTGTTTTTTTGCTGCATCATAGGAGCTTGCAACAGAACGTACAAAAAAATCATTTGTTTTGGCAAGAGCGCGCAGTTTATTGAGATACACTTGTTTTGTTACTGAATCTGAGCCATTTTCAAGTGCAAAACCCTCTTTTTTAGCTTGTTTTACATCAGCTACATATTTATCTATTTTCTCATCATAAATTTTATATTCATCAATATTTTTTAGATTTTCTATCTTATTTACATTATTATAGATAACATCGCCTAAGGCTGCATATGCTATTGGATTTTGTGCAAACAAAAGTGTAGAAAGAAGTAAGAAATATAAGAAAAAATTGCGCATTGTATCACCTCTGTTTTTTGAGGAAATTATAACAGAATTTTTATGGTTTTATTAAATGAAAAGAGAGTTTGCAACACTTTTTTATTAAAAAGTGTTGCAAATAAAAGGAGTTGGAGATTATCCGTTACGTTTTTTCTGAATCTCTTCAGATACGTTTCTTGGAACTTCTTCATAGTGATCGAATTCCATAGCATACGTAGCACGTCCTTGTGTTGCAGAACGAAGGTCAGTTGAATAACCGAACATTTCAGCAAGTGGAACGAATGCATCAACGATTTTGTTACCAGCACGGTCACTCATGTTGTTAACTTGGCCACGACGACGGTTAAGGTCACCGATAACATCACCCATATACTCTTCAGGAACTTCAACTTCGACTTTCATCATTGGTTCAAGAATTGCAGGGCTTGCTTTACGACAAGCTGCTTTAAATCCCATAGAAGCAGCAAGTTTAAATGCCATTTCATTTGAATCCACATCATGGTAAGAACCATCATAAAGAGTAACATCAACATCTTCCATTGGATAGCCTGCAAGAACACCATTAGCCATAGCTTCTTCACAACCTTTTTCAACTGCTGGAATATACTCTCTAGGAACTGATCCACCTTTGATATCATTATGGAAAACAAAACCAGTATCTGGCTCACCCGGCTCAACTTTTAAGAAGACATGACCATATTGACCACGACCACCAGATTGTTTCGCATATTTATACTCTTGGTTCACTGGAACTTTGATTGATTCACGGTAAGAAACCTGTGGTGCACCAACTTCAGCTTCAACATTGAACTCACGTTTCATTCTGTCTACAAGAATTTCAAGGTGTAACTCACCCATTCCAGAGATAATAGTCTGACCAGTTTCCTCATCAGTATGAACTCTAAAAGATGGATCTTCAGCAGCAAGTTTACTTAATGCAATACCCATTTTTTCCTGGTCAGCTTTTGTTTTTGGCTCAACAGCAACAGAAATAACCGGCTCTGGGAAGTCCATACGCTCTAGTACAATTTTTTCAGCAGGATCACATAAAGTATCACCTGTTGTAGTTGATTTAAGACCAACAACTGCACCAATTTCACCGGCATAAATTGTTTTAATCTCTTCACGCTTGATTGCATGCATTTTTAAGATACGACCGATACGCTCTTTTTTATCTTTTGTTGTATTGTGAACATAAGAACCTGAGTCTAATGAACCACGGTAAACACGGATAAAAGTAAGAACACCAACAAATGGGTCAGTCATAATTTTAAATGCTAAAGAAGCGAATGCACCATCATCAGTTGAATCAATAACAACTTCTTGTGTCTCATCATCCATCAAAGTACCCATGATAGGCTCCGCTTCAACTGGTGAAGGAAGGTAATCTACAACAGCATCAAGAAGTGTTTGTACACCTTTGTTTTTAAATGCAGTACCTGGAGTCATCGGAACAATAGCCATACCTAAGGTTGCAGCTTTGATTGCAGCTTTAATCTCTTCTTGTGAAATTTCTTCACCATCTAAAAACTTCATAGCAAAATCATCATTACCTTCAACTTCAGATAAAGTTTCAAGCATTTTTTCTTTATACTCATCAGAAATTTCTTGTAGTTCAGGACGAATATCTTGCACATGGTAGTTAGAACCCATCGCAGCATCTTCATCCCATACAATTTCTTTCATCTGTACTAAGTCAACTACACCTTCAAACTTATCTTCTGCACCAATTGGCAGTTGAAAAGGCATTGGATTCCCCTTAAGACGCTCTTTAATCTGTTTCTCAACTTCATAAAAATCTGCACCTGTTCTGTCCATTTTGTTAACAAAAACAATTGATGGAACTTTATAACGGTTACGTTGTCTCCATACTGTTTCTGATTGTGGTTGAACCCCACCAACAGCACAGAATACTGAAACAGCACCATCAAGAACACGCATGGAACGCTCAACTTCAATAGTAAAGTCAACGTGGCCCGGAGTATCAATAATATTGATCTGTTTACCATTCCACTCACATGTTGTAGCCGCAGAAGTAATTGTAATACCACGTTCTTGCTCTTGCTCCATCCAGTCCATAGTAGCAGCACCATCATGAACCTCACCGATTTTATGCTCAACACCAGTATAGAAAAGAATTCTTTCTGTTGTTGTTGTTTTACCCGCATCAATGTGAGCAGCGATACCGATGTTTCTTACATCTTCTAGTTTGTGACTTCTTGCCATTTTAGTTTCCTATTACCATCTGTAATGAGCAAATGCTTTATTAGCTTCTGCCATTTTGTATGTATCTTCTTTTTTCTTAAATGCTGAACCTTTATCGGTTGCTGCATCCATGAACTCATTAGCTAATCTCTCAGCCATAGTTCTTTCATTTCTTTTACGTGCTGCATCTACTAACCATCTGATAGCTAAAGATTGCTGACGTACTGGGCGTACTTCTACTGGAACTTGATAAGTAGCACCACCAACACGGCGACTTTTTACCTCTATAATAGGTTTAATATTCTCAATAGCTTCGTTAAATGTTTCAATACCACTTTTCTCACCACGTGAGCTAATAATATCCATAGCGCTGTAGATGATTTTTTCTGCAGTAGATTTTTTACCATCTAACATAATCTTGTTTATAAATTTCGTTAAAATTTTGCTTCCATAAATTGGATCTGGCATAATTTCACGAACAGGAGCTTTTCTTCTTCTCATTTGTAATTTTCCTTACTTCAATTTGTTGTTCAAATTTACTCAAAATTAACCACTAAAGGTCAATCCTGTAGCTATTGAATCTTCTGTTAAAAAAATAATCTTAGATTATTTTTTTGGTTTTTTTGTTCCATATTTAGAACGAGCAACAGTACGGTTGGCAACACCAGCAGTATCAAGTGCACCACGAACGATGTGATATTTAACACCAGGTAAATCTTTTACTCTACCACCACGTACAAGTACGATTGAGTGTTCTTGAAGGTTATGACCCTCACCACCGATATATGAAATTACTTCAAAACCTGAAGTTAATCTAACTTTCGCAACTTTTCTTAAAGCCGAGTTAGGTTTTTTAGGTGTAGTTGTGTAAACACGAGTACATACACCACGACGCTGTGGACAAGCATTTAAAGCAGCAGATTTTGATTTCT
>JALUWT010000173.1 GCA_027019325.1 Sulfurimonas sp. | reverse complement strand
AAAACTTTAAAGTAACCTAAAATTACGCTATCATTTCGCCAAAATATTTAAATACAGGAAATTATTAATGCGCATTCTTATCATTGAAGATGAAGTAACATTAAACAAAATGCTTGCAGAGGGACTAAAAGAGTTTGGTTACCAAAGCGATGTTGTTGAGACACTTAAAGATGGCGAGTACTATCTTGACATTCGTAACTATGATTTAGTTCTTATGGACTGGATGTTACCAGATGGTAACTCTGTTGATATCATTGGTGACATCAAATCAAATACTCCTAAAACTGTAGTTGTTGTAATCTCTGCAAGAGATGACAATGAGAGTGAAATAGAAGCACTTCGTTCTGGTGCTGATGATTACATTAGAAAACCTTTTGACTTTGATGTTCTTATTGCTCGTATTGAAGCGCGTTTACGTTTTGGTGGATCTAACATCATCGAAATTGAAGACTTAACTATCAATCCTGAAGAAGAGAAAATCACATATAAAGACAATGAGATAGAACTTAAAGGTAAACCTTTTGAAGTACTTACTCACCTTGCTCGCCATCGTGATCAAATCGTTTCTAAAGAACAACTTCTTGATGCCATTTGGGAAGAGCCAGAACTCGTTACTCCAAATGTAATTGAAGTTGCGATTAACCAGATTAGACAAAAAATGGATAAACCATTAGGAATTACAACTATAGAGACTGTACGTCGCCGTGGTTATAGATTTTGTTTTCCTAAAGAGATTGCATAACTCCTCTCTTTTAAAGATTTCGTGATATAATCTCAAATATTTTCATTTGGGATTGTACTCATGTTTGATAAACTTAGCATACGAAAAAACTTTTTAATACAGTTAGTTATATCTTCAGCCGCACTTATATTCACATTTTCTTCTGTACTCTACTTTTTTATTGAAAAATCCATTTATGATGAGAAACACACAGAACTTCTTCGCTATGCAAAAAATATTGCTAATTCCAAATCAGTATTTCAACAGGATGATACACTCGGTGAAACATTTTTCTCTCTTAACATTGAAATCACATATCTACTGCATATGAATACAGAAGTCGCAGAGTATGAAAAAACAAAAAATAAACACACTTACCTTACACTTCTTTATCCTTTTGAGAA
>JALUWT010000172.1 GCA_027019325.1 Sulfurimonas sp. | reverse complement strand
CCCAAAGTTATCTTGGCATACGATGGAGACAAAGCAGGCGTGGCAGCTGCACTCAAAGCTTCACAAATGCTCTCCACCGCTGGATTCGATGGAGGTGTAGTACTGTTCCCCGATGGACAAGACCCTGCTGACCTCATAGCCAAAGGGCAGAGTGAAACCGTAGCGAAGTTGCTACGTGAAGCCAAGCCACTCATCCCCTTTGTGTTAGAAAAGATAGTCTCTGGGTATGATTTACAAGACCCTAGAGCGAAAGAAGCAGGGTTTGGTGCGGTAAAGCAGTACCTTGATACGCTTTCTGCTATCATTAAAGATGCGTATATTCCTACGGCAGCGACACTTTTAGGGCTCTCTCCTAGATTTTTTGGATCACAGGCAAAATCTGAACGCACCAGAGAAAACTTTTCTAACAAAAAAGATAATCTTGAACTTTTATGTGTTTTAAAAACATTATTGGAATATCCAAAATTAATAGATAATGTATTGAGCGTTGTAGATGCATCTATTTTTGGAAGTTATGAAGAACTTTTTTCTTTATTATTAAAAGGTGAATTTGAACATCCTACTTTGGTGGGGTTAAGTATAGATGAGACCATGAAAACATTAAGCGAGGAAGAACTAAATAAATCTCTTATAAAAATGTTAGGTATGTATTATAGACAAAAGTTACAAACCATTCCACGAGATGACAATATACCTAAGGATAAAAAATCTTTTTTGGTAAAAAAAATAAAATTCGATATACTACCGAGATTAAAAAAAGGTGAGTTGGTCGCGATTGACTCATCTTTCTAAATATTAAAGGAAAAATAATGGCAACAGCATCAGCAAGACATATACTTGTAGCAGACGAAGCAGTGTGTAATACACTAAAAGAAAAAATAAACGCAGGTGAGATTACTTTTGAACAAGCAGCAAAAGAAAACTCTACTTGTCCATCGGGGGCAAACGGTGGTGTCTTAGGGACCTTCGGTCAAGGTCAGATGGTACCAGAGTTTGACAAAGTAGTATTTAATGATGAGGTAGGTGTGGTTCACGGACCGGTACAAACACAGTTTGGTTACCATTTACTTGAAGTAACAGAACGTTCATAAGCATGAAGGAAGATTCTCATCTTCCTTATGTTAATATATTT
>JALUWT010000171.1 GCA_027019325.1 Sulfurimonas sp. | reverse complement strand
CAGTAGCTTACTATGTGCCTGTAAAAAAAGTTTTTAGTGCTTTAAAAGATTTTGACAAAATAGAAAGAGAGTTAAAAAAAGCAAAAATAAATTTTAGCGAAGACCTATTTTTTAATAGATCAGGAAGTACTAAATATAATTATTGGTTTACAGAAAAGTTAAGGAGCAATGCGGTTTTTATGGAATTGTATGTAGATTTCATAAATAAATACAACAGAGATGTTCGTTTTGTAGCGAAAATGATAAAAGCAAGATATGACAAGGAGAAGAAAAATGGGTAAGAGTTTACTTGATGTTCAAAACTTTTTGGAAGAGGATGAAAACGAGGAAAATACAAAAATTTTAAAAAAAGAGGAGATAAAAATGACAAACTTGTTTCAAATCACAACTAAGACTGTAACACCTTTGTTACAAATTGACGAAAACGGTAAACAAAGAAGAAGATATATTTATGAAAATAATATAACAGGCGCGGTTCCTTTTTTTAGTGCAAATGGCTTGAGAGGTACTTTAAGGAGAGTAGCTTTTAAACAGCAAATTAGTTTTGCTAAAGAGAAGAATCCTGAGTTTACAGTAAGTCCTGAACTATTTTATTTGTATACAAGTGGCGGTGGTTTTGATAAAACAAGTGCAGTTATTAACGATTTTATCAACTTTAAAAATGAAAAAGCAGTTAGAAAAAATGCACCTATTTTGAGTATTTTTGGTGCAGGTCTGTCAAATCTTGAAGGAAAATTGTCTTTGACTGATCTTTTACCTAGTTCTGATATGGAAAAATTTAAAAAAATAGCTACAAAGGATGGTGGCGAAATAGTTTTATCAAACCTTATAGGGGATAATACATTTTACAGAGCAGATAGTGCTTCAGCATCTGAGTTTTTATTTAATTCTCTTATTGATTTTGAGGATGTAAAAAAATGGACTGCGGAATACTACAAAAAAGTTATAATTGCAAAAGTAGCAAAAAAAATAGCCGGCGCATTAGAACCTAAGCCGGATAAAGACGGCAAAATTCCACCTAAAGAAAAAAGCATGGCGAAAGTAGAAAAAATCATCAAAGAGTTAAATGAAAATCTTGATGATGAAGTGGAGATTACTATTGCTGATATAGAAAAAATGCAAAAAGATGGGAAATTAAAAGAT
>JALUWT010000170.1 GCA_027019325.1 Sulfurimonas sp. | reverse complement strand
GATAAAGGTGTGACAATACCACTACGCCCCCAAAATGTAGTAGATACAAAGATGGCCACTGTCATAGGAAAAGAGGATGTGGTCATCTCGACGATAGAACATCTTATGAGCGCGATTTATAGTTATGGGATTGATAATTTGCGTATTATTCTTGATAATGACGAAGTTCCTATTATGGATGGGAGTGCCGCAAGCTATTGTATGCTTCTTGATGAAGCAGGTATTGTACAGCAAAATGCTCCCAAAAAGGTATTGCGCATTAAAAAGAGTGTAGAGATTCGTGACGGCCGAAAGTATGTGCGTCTTGCTCCGAGTGATGATTTTGTCCTCGATTTTACGATCCATTTCGATCATCCTATTATAGCGCGGCAACATAGACGTTTTGTTTTTAGTACGCAATCTTATGTACATGAAATAGCACGCGCAAGGACTTTCGGCTTTTTGCATGAAGTGCAATACCTTCGCTCTCTTGGTTTGGCACGAGGGGGAAGTTTAGACAATGCTATTGTGCTTGATGAGCGAAAAATTCTCAATCCTGAGGGACTTCGCTTCGAAGATGAGTTTGTACGTCATAAAATCCTCGATGCCATAGGTGATCTTTCCCTTCTTGGTATGCCCATTATGGGATATTATGAAGCTTTTGCAGGTAGTCATGAGCTCAATCATCGTCTTACGCTTGCACTCCTTGAAGATAGTGCAAACTACGAGATCCTCGAAGCAAAAGCGCACACTTTGCAAGGAATAGCTCTTGGCGCAGCATACGCCAAAGAGTAGTGTCGAAGTAGTTCTCATTGCCCTTGCTACCCCTATACTCGTGGGAGTCTACAAAGAGGGCGTGCTTCAAGAGTCGATCGTTAGCGAGCAAAAGACCAGCGAAGCACTTCCTCGCATTTTCAAAGACATTATACAAAAGTACGATCTTACGAGGGTCTACTTCGCCAGGGGTCCTGGTAGCTTTATGTCTATCAAACTTGTGTATATTTTTTTGCAAACACTACATATAGTCAAAAAAATTGAGCTACGTGGTTGTGACGCTTTTACTTTTAATGATAATGCCCCTATCAAAGCTACCGGAAATCTCTATTTTGTCAAAGAAAATGGTACAATTGTGACCAAAATTTTACGCGATGTCGAACAAAAACCCTTTTCTTT
>JALUWT010000169.1 GCA_027019325.1 Sulfurimonas sp. | reverse complement strand
AGTTTGTTGCAGAGGCTCAAACGCTTGGAGAGATAAAAAGTACCAAAGATGCAGATGTCATTGCTGGACGCTATATGAATACACTTAATGGCTTGGTATCTACTATCCAAGCAGGTGCTTCCCAAAAGCGTGTCGATGATATATTGGAACATTTAAAAGAGATATTGGAATAGTGTACCCTCTCACTATTGCCATATCTTTTTTATTGATTATTTTTGTACCATTTGGTACATATATTTAGTAATAAGATAGTGACCGTTAAAATTTTAGTCGTACATTTTTGTACCAATTAGTACATATATCAAAAAAGGAATGACTCTATGATAAGCAAAATACTCCTACCACTTACACTTTCATTAGGACTTTTAGTATCTGTGATTATTTCTCTTTTTTCCTATATGCTAAACACCCTCATACTCTAAGGACAACAAATGAAATTATTTACAAAAGCAGCAACCATGACAGCACTCGCACTTAGCCTCACACTCAATGCAACGGCAGGTGAATCTCTCTTACCCTATACAGAACAAAAAGATGCCACAGGGGAAGTAAAAGCCATCTATGACCAAGTGCAAGGAGCCTTTGGCATGGTACCCGCACCCATCATGCAACATAGTACAAGTCCTGCAAACTTAAAAGCACTCTGGGGACAGTTTGGTGCCATGCACAATACAAACTTTTCAGACCAACTCCAAGCGATGATGCGTATGACAGTTGCCTCTTCTGATGCACTTGACTGTGACTACTGTGTAGGATTTAATGAAGGTATGCTCATCAACATGTTCAAAATGGATATGAAAGAGATAAATGCCGTCAAAAAAGACCCAATAAATGCAACAAGCCTCAATGACAAAGACAAAAAAATGCTCATCTTTATGGTTGATGCCACACGCAACCCTAAAAAAGTAGACAAAGCACAGATAGATGAACTAAGAAAACTAGGATGGTCAGACAAAGACATCTTTGATGGACTGAAAATGTCTACACAAATGGTGGCGATGACACTGCTTGTAGATACACTTAAAATCCCTAGAGATTTTTAATTGTTAGATGTAATTATAATTAGCATGATGGTACTAACCTCTGGCTATTTATATTTTTTTCTCTGCCCATAATAAAAGCTATAGGCAGAGTGTTATGAAAAGGAAACACA
>JALUWT010000168.1 GCA_027019325.1 Sulfurimonas sp. | reverse complement strand
ATCTTCAATACTCAAAGAGGTCGCACCCATTTTGCAAAAGGAGTCTCTAAACAGCTCAATAGGATCTCTCACTCCTTGAAAGAGCTTTTCTGCAATCCTATCGTGCATCAACTCTATCTTCCTATCGATACTCGACCTTACTCTATCCTCAAAAGAGATGAGCCCCGTTCGAAACAAAATAGAGTCTCTAAAGATCCTCTCCATCCTCTTTTGCGAAATGCCAAGGATTTTGCCAAGCTTGCGCACAACTTGCAAAGAATTGAGCTCATCGCCTAGCAGTTCCACAGCTTGTTCCAACACCTCATACTGCCTAAGCAGCACTACAAACGCCAAAATCTCCATCTCTTCATGGCTTAGAGCGATATATTTTTGCAGCTTTTGGATATTTTTGTATAGAGACGTTTTTGCGATGTTTGGAGATCGCTTCATTACATCTTTGTATCTATCATGCAGTGCCTGGCGCACATCCTTTTTGGTGTAGGTGTCGCTATCGTTTTCTATAAATTTGTTGAGTTCCAAAAAGTAGCTGAGGCTATCTTTGGTAAGATCGTTGTATTGATTGACAAACTCCCGAAAACCTCCAAGATCCAAAATGATGCGAAGTGCATAGTATTTGACTATATGGATATACTCTTTGTCCACAAAGTCGCTTGGGCGGTAATCTGCCGGCGGGATATGCTTCATCATTCTTCGCATCGCAGCCTCCTTATAAATTCTCTTTCGATTATAAAAAGTAGATTGTCAGATTATGTCTGGTAAGTAGCAACGAAGAGGGACTATAGATTTAGTATTACATTCCAGCGATTAGCTTCATTATATTTTGGCTTTGGTATAGTAGTGCCAAAAGGAGAGTCATGCAAAAAGCGTGTCAAGAGTTTATGGAGCTTATCGAAAACGAGGATTTCTACGAAGCGCACGAAGTATTGGAAGATGTGTGGTTTCCCCATAGAAAGTCCAAAGAGCCCAAGATCTTGGTGCTCAAAGGCTTCATCAACGCCTCCGTGGCGCTGGAGCTGCAGCGCTTGGGGCGCAGGGAGAATGCCTTGAAGGTGTGGGAAACTTTCGAAAAGTATAGAGCGCTCATCCCAGAGTGTGGAGAAGCGATTTTCGATGAGGTAGCCACGTTTTTGGATGGATGCTATGGGCGTTACCTATCATG
>JALUWT010000167.1 GCA_027019325.1 Sulfurimonas sp. | reverse complement strand
CAAATAGTAGAGGGACGATAGGTACAGAGGAGTATCAGCTTCTGTGAATTCATTAGCAAGGGTTACTGTGATAGTGGCTGCTGCTTGGAATAAAGACAGGGTAATTTCATGATTATTCCCTAGAACGAAAGCAACTGCCATAGTTTCTCCAAGAGCTCTACCTAGTGCCAGCACTATACCACCGTATATACCCAGTTTGGCGTAAGGTATCATTACATCTTTTATAACTTCCCACTTTGTAGCGCCTAGAGCATAAGCAGACTCTTTCATTATGTTGGGAGTAAGGTTCAAGGAATCTCTAGCTATACTAGCAATAAATGGAATAATCATAATGCTAAGGACAACACTTGCAGTAAACAGGTCTATTCCTGTTGTGTCTCCTTGGAATAAAACTCCAATTACTGGGAGTTTTCCTAAAGTTTTTTGTAAAGCTGGTTCAATATACTCTCCCATTATAGGAGCTAAAGTAAATAAACCCCACATACCGTAAATGATACTAGGTATCGCGGCAAGCATCTCAATAGCAATACCAATTGGGGTTTTTAGAAACTTTGGTGCCACTTCTGTTAGGAATATGGCAATCCCAAGGGCAATAGGAATAGCAAACAGTAAAGACAGTATTGTAGTTACTATCGTTCCATATAAAGGTGCTGCTGCCCCAAAGACTTCCCTAACCGGGTCCCAATCTTCCGTAATGATGAAGTTGATAATTCCAAACCTGTGGATTGCCAGTGATGATTCGTTATATAAAACTAACACTGTTGAAAAAACAAGAGATAAAACAAGAAATGAAGCAGAGAAGGATATTATGCCAAAAATAACATCTGCTAGAGGTAGCCTTCTTAATCTCCCCATGCTTTCAACCTTCCTGATTAGTTATCAGGATAAATACCATGCTCTTTCCAGTAGTTGTAAATTTTTTGTTTTAGTTTTTCAGGAAGGGGTACATAATCTAATCTTATAGCGATATCATCTCCGTGTTCGAAAGCCCATTTGAAAAACTTGTTAACTTTTTTATCTACCTCTTTCTTTTCTCTTGCCTCTAAAATGAAAGATGCACCTGCTATAGGCCAAGCTTTTTCTCCTGGAGCATTTACCATCCAAAGGTAAAAATGTTTTTTAGGGTCAAAGTTTGCAGATGCTCCAGCAGCTTTAAAGG
>JALUWT010000166.1 GCA_027019325.1 Sulfurimonas sp. | reverse complement strand
TGAATGCCTGATTCGATAATACTTGTTGCTATCATCAAATCATACTCCCCTGCTTCAAATTTGAGTAACTCTTTTTCTGTCTCGACGGCTGAAATTTTCGAGTGCAACATGACGACTCGAAGTTCTGGTAAAATCGCTTTAAGTTCACCAAGTTTTATCGGCATATGGTCAATCGAATTATGCACATAAAAAACCTGTCCACCACGGCGAAGTTCGCGAAGTATGACCTCTTTAATGAGCTTTTCATCATACTCTTTGACAAAGGTTCGCACCCCTTGCCTTTCACTTGGCGGTGTCAAAAGCTGACTCATCGTTTTTATTGAACTCATTGCTTGGTTGAGTGAACGCGGAATCGGCGTAGCACTCATAGAGAGCAGATGCACATTATGGTACAACTCTTTAATCTTCTCTTTTTGCTTGACTCCAAACTTATGCTCTTCATCTATAATCACAACACCCAGCTTTTTAAACTCCAATCCAAAGAGAGCATGCGTTCCCACGACAGTATCTATTTCACCCGAAGCAAGTCCTTTTATGATGGCATTTTTATCTTTTGTACTCACAAATCTATCGAGTTTTGCATAGCGTATACCCATGCCAGCAAATCGCTCATCTAAAGAGCGCCAATGCTGTGCTGAGAGGAGTGTCGTAGGAACGATAAATGCAGACTGATAGCCTGATTTGTAAGCGGCAAAAATAGTATTGAGTGCTACTTCTGTTTTTCCAAAACCAACATCACCACTGAGGAGTCTATCCATAATGTGCCCTGAACGCATCTGCCCTATAATCTCATCAATCGCCTGCGTTTGGTCCCCAGTATATGCAAACCCTGAAAGCTGTTGAAAGGCTTGTAACTCATTTTTTGCGATGTCAATTTTAGGAGATTTTATAAGTGAGCGTGCTGCGGCAGTATTGACAATTTGCCCTGCAATTTCGAGTAAACGCTTACGAACTTTTGCTTTGAGTTTTCCAAAACTCCCTTTGCCGAGTCTATCTAAAACAGGGAGACTCCCTCCACTAGCAATATAGCGGTCAATATACTCTAAGTTTTCAACAGGAAGTAAAATTTTATCATCACCAACATACTTAATTACGATAAAATCTTTCACACCACCGAGGATTTCTGTTTGTTCTATTTTTTCAAAAATCCCGACCCCATA
>JALUWT010000165.1 GCA_027019325.1 Sulfurimonas sp. | reverse complement strand
TTTAGCAATTTAGCTCCCATACAGGCTCATCATAATTATAACGGCTTCAACGAGAAAATCAATCTACATCAAACCGACTCTTTGAGTATGATTATACTCTTCTTGAGTGGTTAGATGTATTATACAAGCGAGTGAAAATACAATATCTCCAGATAGGCACTCCCATGCAGAGCATGGGAGCGAGTATATTTACATCTCCAACACATTCACTTTCATAAAAAAACAAGATATAATGACTGATTATTTTAGAAAGATTGCATAATGGGTTTAGGGATATTTAGTATATTTATTGTACCAGTTTTAGCAGTTGTAATTCTTACTATTTTTTTAGATAAAAAGTCAAAAGTGGGTTATGGTAAAAAACTTATCATCAGCATACTCTTTTTACTCCCTTTTAATTATGATATTATTATCACAAATATCTTGGGAACTTACTACTGTAAAATAGCACCTCCTCATCCAAAAACAAAGATAGAAAAAAAAGTAGAGTATCCAATAAGCATCTACTGGGAAGATAATGTCTATCCAGGCTTCTCACAACAAGACAGAGAGCTTATGATCATAAACTATCTTGACGGAGTGCATCTAAAGACTATGGCTTTAAATGGGGATGATGGGAAAATATATCTATATCATCTTGATAAGCCTATTCTAAAAAGCTTCAAAGCAAAATACTCAACCAAAGAGTGGTACACCAAAGGGATAGAAGAGTATAAAAAAATAGTATTGCAAACCCAAAAAATCTACACCAAACAAACCATGCCAAAAACAAACTACACGGTAACATTTAACGAAGTGAAACTCCCAAGCTTTGCAAGAAAGTTTCTCTACTCGGATGAGACAAAAGTGATAGAAAATAGCACAAACAATATGATAGCTTACAATAGACGGATAATGCACTTCTTTTACAATATCTTTCCTGACTTTGAGTTGGGGGATAGGTATTATGATCCTTATCCGGTTTGTGGGTATAGATTTTATAGAGGATTTGATGAAAAAGTGTTTCCGGAACTAAAATATATGTATGGAGGCGAGGTAATGAATAAAAAAAGTTTGAATGAAGTTCTTTACAATAGATATATTAAAAAAGGAGAAAAGTAAAATGAATACAAACAGAGATACAATCACAACAATGGGTCAACTGTTTCTCGCTCCCATACTCCAGTGTGGGAGCCTATATTTGCAGTTGTTTTTTCTGTAGGTATTCCCATCGAGGACGATGGGAATGAGGGAAATTTCTTTTCTTTTAACAAAATATATTTAAATATTATTCAGGGGCATACAAAGTGTCTCTATATAAGTCTCTTGTTGCTTTGCGATGGTAGTGATGGACTGAATGATGATGAAATTAAAATTGTTGAGAATTTTATGAAAGCGAAGTAGACTTAAGTAGCTCTTACTTGAGTTTTGCTATAATATTTTGATACCTAAAATATTTTGGAGTTTATAGATGCAAACTTTACTAGTAAAAATAGAAGATAACTATATGCAGCAATTTATGAAGTTTGTAAAAGAGAGCCATTCAAAAATAACTATTACAAAAGATAAAAACTTAAAGTTTGATCCTTATTTTTATGAGAGACAAAAAGAGTTACATCAAATTAGGGCTGATATTAAAAATGGCAATATGGAAATGTTATCTGAACAACAATATGAAAAAGAGATAGAGCAATTCTTTTTAGAACTTGAAAAACAAGTATGAAAATAACCCGTTCAAGAAAATTCCAAATTAATCTTCTAATAATTTTACAACATATTGCAAAAGATAAACTAAGTGCCAGTAAAATTTTTCAAAAAGAGTTAGACAAACTTATAAAAAATATTCCAAACTTCCCATACAAGCATAGAGAGTCTATCTATTTTAATGATAAAAATGTGAGAGATTTAATATATAAAAAATATACAATAAATTATGAGATAAACTTAGAAAAAAATAGCATTGAGATTTTAAATATTTTCAATCAAAACAAACCGTTATAGGGATTTCAACATAACAACTATTTGCTATGTCGTACGATATTTGGTACAATATGAAAAAAAGAGGAGTTTTCTATGACAAAAGTAATGACGGTAAGTCAAGCGCGAACAAATATCTATAAACTTATAGATGAGACTGCACAGACGCATGAGCCGATTTTAATCACAGGAAAACGTAACAATGTCGTAATGCTCTCTCAAGAAGACTGGAATGCCATTGAGGAGACTTTGTATCTTAACTCGATTCCGGGAATGGTAACATCTTTGCAAGAGTCAATGGCTGAAGATGATGATGCTTTTAGTGAAAGTGTTGAATGGTAGAGTATAGAGTTCTTTACTCTAAAACAGCGCTAAAAGACGCAAAAAAGCTCTTTAGTGTCAAGTTGGCACAAAAAGCACAAGCTTTGATTGAGACTATAAAAAAAGACCCTTTTGAGACTCCTCCTCCTTATGAAAAATCGGTTG
The DNA here is from genome assembly GCA_027019325.1 of Sulfurimonas sp. Lineage (GTDB taxonomy): Bacteria > Campylobacterota > Campylobacteria > Campylobacterales > Sulfurimonadaceae > Sulfurimonas. The sequence goes on along the minus strand of JALUWT010000165.1, from coordinate 4,681 downwards.
GAAATTTAAGTGGACTCTACTCAAGAAGAATCAACATTCAGCATCGTCTTGTGTATGAAGTGCGTGAGGATGATAAAGTAGTGAGAATCCATAGAATGTGGACACATTATGAGTAAATTATAAGAATGGCAGATATGAAAAATTTTAACGAATTACGAGCGCAGAATAATCAGTTTATCTATAAATCCTATAAAATAAGTGAAGATGAACAAGAGATTATTCTAGATTTTGTCTATCAGTTGCGTGAGAAAGAAGGAGTGACGGATTTTCACCATCGCTTGAGACTGCCTCACGATGCAAAGATAGATACTACTGTAGATATGGAAAATATCGTCTTTCATATCGGAATGGCAGAGGCTATAAGTTACTATAAGATAGCGGCACCAAAAGAGTTCATTATCGAGTGTGGAGCTTTAAATACAGAACAAAAAAAGTGGTTTAAAAAGCTCTATTTTAATGGGCTTGGGGAGTTCATTTATCTCAATAAAATCAGTGTCACGCAAGAGGATTTAGTAGATTTTATTGCCTTGGAGACAAAAGGATTTGCAAAGATTGAGCTGCAGACACAAGAGAATAACATCATCCCAATAGGGGGTGGAAAAGATTCACTTGTGAGTTATGAGCTTTTAAAATCGGCCTTTCCTGATTCACTGCTTTTTTCCATGAACCCTATTGTCGCTTCTCAAAAGATACTTGACAAACATCCCGCTCATGCCATCAAACTCAAACGTGAACTCGATTTGGAAAAGATTTTTGATTTTAATAAACGCGGCTATCTCAACGGACATATTCCTTTCTCCTCTATCGTCGGCTTTATCTCCATTTGGCTTGGACTGCTTTATAAAACACGTTACATTGTGCTTTCAAACGAGTCGAGTGCCAATGAGGAGAACATCATCTACAATGGGCAAAAAATCAACCATCAGTACTCCAAATCCATCGAATTCGAGAATGATTTTAGAGCATATGTGTCGGAGTTTATTACCGATGATGTAGAGTATTTTAGCTTTTTACGTCCACTTGATGAGATCCACATTGCCAAGCTTTTTAGTGAAGTGGCACAAGAACACTTTCTTGATTTTCGCAGCTGTAATGTCGGGAGTAAAAAGAATGAGTGGTGTGGGAAGTGTCCGAAGTGCCTTTTTACCTACATTATGCTCTGCAACTACATAGAAGATGACATTTTGCGTGAGATTTTTGGAAAAGATATGCTTGATGACCCTGAACTTCAAGAACTTTTTGACGGACTCTCCCAGAGTGATGCCGTGAAACCTTTTGAGTGTGTGGGAACATATGATGAGGTGAACTATGCGCTTTCACAAAAATACTACTCTTATAAAAAAGAGGAGCTACCCTGTCTGCTGAAAAATTACCAGCCAAAAGAGATGAAATATAATCTGGAAGTAGATTATGACGGGCAAAATAATCTGCCACAAAAATTTAAAGAGGTCCTGCGTGAGCATGTTAGCCGACTTAGTTTCTGACCTCACGCAATACAAAACCATAGCCATCTTTGGCTATGGCGTAGAAGGGAAATCCTTTCACACTTTTGCGAAAAAATATCTGCCCAATGTTGCAATACTCATCGTCGATAAAAACTACTCAGATGATGCAAACTATCTTGCTGCTTTAAATGAAGCAAAACTCATTATAAAGTCTCCCGGCATATCGTTGCATAATTTAGGCATAGCCTATGATGACTATAATTTCAGCTCCATTACAGAGCTCTTTTTAAAACACTTCTCTAACCAAATCATCGGAGTGACAGGCACAAAAGGCAAAAGTACACTGGTAACGCTCATTGATTCGATGCTCAAAAATGCGGATAAAAAGAGTCTTTTATGTGGCAATATTGGCATCTCTCCGCTAGAAGCCATTGAGAGTATAGATCTTGAAACAACCGTGGTGATGGAGCTCTCTTCACACCAACTTTACCATATCAACTATTCACCACATATCGCGATTTTGATTAATCTTTTTGAAGAGCATTTAGATTATTATGCAGACTTGCAGGATTATTACGCAGCAAAATTCAATATCTTCAAGCATCAAAGCGAAGAAGATATCTTCATCTATAATTTGCAAAATCCTGATGCCTTCTTTGATACAAAGCAGATACCGAGTAAACACGCTTACAATGTTCACGCAAAGAACTTGAAAAATGAAGTAGCATTTGATATGAAACGCGGTTACATTCATCACGCAAGCCTGCAAATTTTAGAGAAGCTTTCAGAGATTTTGGAAGTAGATAAAGAGAGCTATATAAAGACACTTCAAGAGTTCCAAACACTTCCTCATAGACTGGAATTTGCAGGGGAAGTAAATGGTGTGAGCTATATCAATGATTCCATTTCCACTATTCCTGAAGCGACAATGGAAGCGGTAAAAATTCTTAAAAATGTCGATACACTCATTCTTGGTGGAAATGACAGAGGGGTGGATTATGATGCACTTGTGAAATTTCTGCGTGAGAGTAATGTGCAAAATATTATCTGCTTTTCAGATACCGGTAAGCAAATCTATGAGAAAATAAAGAGAGAACAAAATAGTAAAAATCTTTTTTATATGCATGACTTGCGTGAGAGTGTAAAAAAAGCGCATGAAACAGCGAAAAAGATAGTGCTTTTCTCTCCTGCAGCTTCAAGTTTTAATGCTTATAAAAACTTTATGGAGCGCGGAGAAGAGTTTAAAAATTTAGTGCGAAATTTAAAAGGATAAAAGATGCCATTTATAGCAGTTGACGATGAAAGTTTTGATGATATTGTAGAGCGTGAGTTCTCAAAAGGGCATACGGTTGTGCTTAAATTTGGTTCGGCGTACTGTGACTCGTGTCAAATGATGGAGTTTGAACTTGAAGAGCTGCATGACAGAGTGACAAAGGTTTCCGTTCTTGATATTGACAGTGGAACTTGTTTGGGACTTCTGCAACGCTTTGAAGTAGAGCAGGTGCCGGCAACACTCATTTTTAAAGATATGGAGTCACAGCTACTTTATAAAAATGGAATAATACTCGCAGATGATATGATAGATATCATTCTGCGTGAGCGCTAGATAATAGTTAGATATTTTCTAACTATTTGTCTGTGTTCATACTTTCTAAAAACTCTTCGTTTGTCGCTTTTTTACCCATAGTGTTGTAGATAAATTTAAGTGCTTCCACTTCATTGTCTTGCTTATGAAGCATCTGACGAAGAATAAATACTTTTTGGAGTGTCTCTTTGCCGATGAGTAGCTCATCTTTACGTGTACCTGATTTAAGAATGTCGATGGCAGGGAAGATTCGTCTGTCTGCTATTTTTCTATCAAGTACCACTTCCATATTACCCGTACCTTTGAACTCTTCAAAGATGACTTCATCCATACGGCTTCCTGTGTCGACAAGAGCTGTTGCGATGATAGTTAAACTACCGCCGTTTTCAATATTACGCGCTGCACCGAAAAAGCGTTTTGGCTTGTGTAAAGCGTTGGCATCAACACCACCTGAGAGTACTTTTCCGCTTGAAGGTGTTACCGTATTGTACGCACGAGCAAGACGTGTGATAGAGTCAAGTAAAATGACGACATCTCGACCGATTTCCACACGGCGTTTTGCTTTTTCTATGACCATTTCAGCCACTTTTACGTGGTTCTTTGCCGGCATGTCAAAAGTAGAACTGTAAACTTCACCTTTTACACTTCTCTCCATATCTGTTACCTCTTCAGGTCTCTCATCAACAAGCAGAACCATTAAGTCAACTTCGGCATGATTTGCCGTGATACCGTGTGCTATCTCTTTTAAAAGTTCTGTTTTACCACTTCTTGGCGGTGCTACAATAAGACCGCGCTGTCCTTTTCCTATTGGAGAAAAAAGGTCAAGCATGCGGCCTGTTAATCTTTTTTCCTGGTACTCTAACTTGAATTGTTCTTCTGGGTAAAGTGGTGTGAGGTTCTCAAAAAGTGGACGTTTTTTACTCTCTTCAGGCGGAAGGGAGTTTACCGCTTCTATCTTTATAAGTGCGTAGTAGCGCTCTTGATCTTTAGGAGGGCGAACTTGACCGGTTACCACATCTCCGTTTCTAAGAGCAAATCTTTTAATCTGCGTGTTAGAAACATACGCATCATTAATAGATTCATTAAAACTTTTGTCAATAGAACGAATAAAACCATAACCGTCCTGCATAATCTCTAAAATTCCAGAGAAAAGAATGTACCCACCCTGAGCAGTTTGTGCTTTTAATATTTCAAAAATAACATCCTGGCGTTTGAGCTCATTGGGATGTTCAACACCCAATTCTGTCGCCATCTCTACAAGTTCTTGAATACTTTTTATACGTAAATCTTCTACGCTTGAACCTTTGACCGGTGTATGTGTTCTTTTTGAATTGTTGTTCTTATTATTGTTATTGTTAGACTTTGAATTTTTGCGGGGTTGAGACGAAGTGTTTTCACTCATAAGTATGACTGCCTTAATTTCTTGGGATTTTAAATGTGGGAAAGATTGAAAAGATACTGTTTATCTTTTTGATGGCGTAATTTTACAATAACATAGAGGCTAATGTCAAGTTTTTGTATTATCCCAAATAATTCCATAACATTTCCCCTGCCTCTCAATTCATAAAAAAACTCATTTTTTTGAATCCAAAAGCACTTAATCAGACCATAAAATCACACTTTACATATTTTTGACTCCATTTGTATTGAA
>JALUWT010000164.1 GCA_027019325.1 Sulfurimonas sp. | reverse complement strand
CAAAACCTTGGTATGTACAGACTGCAACAGTATGATAAAAACAGATTAGGCATGCACTGGCAAATCCATAAAGATGCCTCACACTTTTTCGACCAGTACCAAAGAGCAGGGTTAAAGATGCCTATCACTGTAGCCATAGGTGGTGACCCGCTTTACATTTGGTGTGGTCAAGCTCCTATGCCTCACGGGATGTTTGAGATGTTACTTTATGGTTTTGTTCGTGGTAAAAATGCACAACTCGTAAAGTCCATCACAAATGACATTTACATCCCTAGAGATGTAGACATCGTCATAGAAGGTTTTGTCGACCCTACACTCACAGAGATAGAAGGCCCTTTTGGTGACCATACTGGTTACTATACGCTTAAAGAGCCATTCCCTGTGATGGACGTAGAGACTATCACAATGAAAAAGAATCCTGTCTTTGCAGCCACAGTGGTAGGTAAACCACCACTAGAAGACAAGTATATGGGTTGGGCGACAGAGCGTGTGTTCCTGCCTATGCTTAAGCCAATGGCTCCAGACCTTATAGACTATAACATGCCTGAAAATGGGGTATTTCATAACCTTATTATGGCAAAGATGAAAACTCTTTATAAAGGTCATGCAATGCAGTTTATGCATGCATTTTGGGGTGTAGGGCAGATGTCTTTTGTAAAACATGCCCTTTTTGTGGGAGAAGATGCTCCCGAGCTTGAAAGCAGTGAAGCTTTAACAGAGCATATACTTAACCGTCTTAGTCCTGAGAGAGTCTTTATCACTAAAGGTATCGTTGACCACCTAGACCACTCTTCAGAAGAACAGTTTGTGGGTGGTAAGTTAGGTGTAGATGCAACAGGAGATGAGGTAGAAGAGGGGGTAGAAGAGCTACTTTCAGATGAGGTTTTGTATGAAAAACTCCATAAACTAGACAGACATATTGTTGCCCTTAAACAGTACTTTATCCATACTAAAAATCCGGTATGTGTCTTACAAGTTGAAAAAACAGAGTCAATGTCTATTCTTATGCAAAAACTAGAACCATTTTATAAGCATATCAAAGTGCTTATCATCATAGACAAAGCCAACAATGACATAGATGACCCCTATATGCTTATTTGGAGAGTGACGAACAATATAGATGCAAGTAGAGATGTACTTCTTAAGCCATTTATTATGTTAGAT
>JALUWT010000163.1 GCA_027019325.1 Sulfurimonas sp. | reverse complement strand
ACATCACCCTCTTGAACTTTATACTGCTTACCACCATTTTTAATAATTGCGTACATCTATGGTCCTTAAATATTTTTAGGTTGTATTTCTACAAAAAGTGCGGAATTATATCCAACTAAGCTTTAAGTTTTGTTTAATTCTTATCTAAAGCTCAAATTTAGTAAGAATAATCGTTGAGTAATGCTACAGCATCAATCTCTACTAACGCATTTTTAGGAAGTGTTTTCACCGCTACCGTTGAGCGTACCGGTTTATGAGTACCAAAAGCCTCTTCATAAATTTTATTTACTACCGCAAAAGAATCCATATCTGCCAAAAAGATAGTTGTTTTAATTACCTTTTGCATTGAACTTCCGGCTTCTTCAAGCACTGCTTGTAAATTTTCCAACACTCTCACTGTCTGAATAGCAACATCTTCACGGAGTAGCTCATCTCCGCCTGCAGGCGTTAATGCAATTTGTCCAGAGGTGTATACCATCTCATTTACTACTACTGCCTGTGAGTAGGGTCCTATTGCTGATGGTGCTTTAGTTGTTTGTACAAATTTCATCTACTTTTTCTCCTCTTGATTCATTTCATATTTTTCTTCTGCATTATCCATAAATGCATTAAAAGCATCCACTTTTCTATAGCCTAAGGAATTATACAAAATCGTGCCTTTAGCATCTGTAAAATAGTGCCTTGGAATCGGTGTAGTTTTAAATTGTTTCGGAATAAAATCAAGTTCACGTGTAAAATGTACAGTGATGAACTCTTTGTGCAGCCTCTTTTTTATTCCAGCATCCTGCAGAGTTGTACGCTCAAATCTCTTACACCAACCGCAATCCACAGAAGTAATCAAAATATACACAAGTTTGTGCTCTTTCTGCGCTTTACTTAAAGCAGCCTGATAATCACTTGACCAGTTTAACTCATCGCCGAAAAGTGCTACAGCCAAAAGTCCCCATATCATTATATATTTCATCATTATTCCCAATTTTGAATTAAAGTTGCAAAAACTTTATGTAACGCTTCAACCTCTTTTTTTGTTGTGCGCTCATTAACAGAGTGAATCGTATCATTTTTCACACCAAACTCAATAACATCTATACCAAAAGCAGCGACAAAACGGGCATCACTTGTCCCCCCTGCTGTCGAGTGTTTTGGTCTGATACCTGTCACATTTTCAATGGCAGCATCAATCATTTTTACAAGTTTTGTATCTGTGTCAGTTTTAAAGGGGTATGAGCCTTGCGTGAGACGCAGTTCATAATCCAAACCATCCAGATACTTTGCAACAAACATTCTAATCTCTTTTTGTGTAGTTTTCGTGTTATTTCTAACATTGAACATCATCTTCAGCTCATTTGGTGTAACATTTGTCACTTCTATACCAGATCTAATGTCGGTTACAACGAACTTTGAAGGTGCAAAGTGCTCATCTCCATTGTCCAAATCAACTCCAGCCATCTCTGCAAGCGGTTTGGCTATTTGATGAATCGGATTGATGGCTTTTTCAGGGTAAGCTGCGTGTCCCTGCTTTCCTTTAAGTGTGAGATATCCATTAATGCTTCCACGGCGACCGACCTTAATGGCATCACCAAAGTTCTCTTCACACGTAGGCTCTGCTACTACGCAGACATCAGGCAGCATCTCCTTTTCTTTAAGATACTCAAGCATTTTTATCGTCCCGTTTGTCGCTTCACCCTCTTCATCTGACGTTAAAAGCAGTGAGAGCGTGCCAGAGAAGTTTTGGGCATCTTTAAGCGCTTGTACAAAAGCGGCAACACCGCTTTTCATATCTTGCGTGCCGCGCCCGTAGATGTAGCCCTCTTTTTCTACCGCTTCATAAGGCGGTGTATTCCAACCATCACCGGCAGGAACAACATCAACATGCCCTGCAAAACAGAGATGCTCACCCTCGCCAAATTTTTTAGAGATAAAAAGATTTTTCACCCCGTTAGAATCAACTCGCAGAGCTTTAAAATCAGACAAGTACTCTGCTATAAAATCTAAAACTCCACCATCATCCGGTGTTTCACTTTTTGTGGAGACAAATTTTTTAAAGAGCTCTATAACATTCACGAATCAATTCTCAGGATTTTCATAAAAAACATAGGGTGTTGAATAGTTACTAATCTCAAAGTAAAGTTTTTTCTCGCCTGCATCTTTTTTAAAATTAAAATTTTTGTCGAGATATCCATACCCATATCTATAGTTGCGTGAGGCTGTTCCATCTGTTGCAGTAGCCGTTGTAAGCTTATCAATGTCAATAAAGCGCTGCACAAGTTTACCACCCATATAGATATCTAAAACGCCATTGCTTCCTGTCCAGTTTTGAATGCTGCGTCCTAGTTTGTTTTGTGTCTCTTGTGTACATGCACTAAAAGTAAGTGCGATGACAAGAGCTAAAAATAAAAAAATCTTTTTCATTATGCTTCTCCATATTTTAATTTTTTAAGTGCTGCTGCTTCATCTTCCTGACGCATCAACGATTCACCGACTAAGAACGCATCCACGCCGGCTTTGCTTAAATCTTCAAGCTGTCCATGCTCATAGATACCGCTTTCCGCAACGATGATTTTGCCATTTGGAATGAGCGGAATCAGTTTATAAGAGAGCTCCATATCCATCTCAAATGTCTGCAGGTTTCTGTGATTTATTCCGATGATATCTGCACCTGCATAGATGGCTTTTACCAAGTCAGGTTTATCATGCACCTCAACAAGCACTTCCAAACCTAAATGACGTGCATAGTTGAGCAGGTCTTTAAGATCTTTTTTAGAGAGTGCCGCAGCAATAAGCAAAATAAAATCAGCACCAAAGACCAAAGCCTCTAAAACTTGATACTTAGAGATGATAAAATCTTTTCTTAAAAGCGGAATGCTCACGTAGCGTCTAATACCTGCAAGATACTCCAAATCACCCTGAAAAAAATGCGGCTCAGTAAGCACAGAGATAGCACTCGCACCACCTCTCTCATATGCCTGTGCAATCGCTAAAGGATCAAAATCTTCACGAATGACACCCTTTGAAGGGGAAGCTTTTTTCACTTCAGAAATAATTCTATACGGATCTTCCTCTGTCGCTTTAAGGTAAGGAACAACGTCGCGCGGCTGACGTGCATTAAAAGCAAGGGAACGCCCCAACCAGTCAAGAGAGAATTTTTTCTCACGCTCTACTAAATCTTCTTTCGTTTTTTCAATAATATCATCTAAAATCATTTTTTCTTTTTTGCCCTTTTATGTTTTGTACTGCATCGTTCAATCTTTTTGAAATGTGCTTGAACTTCCGGTGCATCACCGCCTTCAAGCTTCATCACTTTTGTAATGATTTTTTTCGCTTTTTTGCATGATCCGAGTTTATAGTATCCCCACGCAAGTGAATCTAGGTAGTATGCAGAGTTGGGCTGTTTCTTCAGCACTTCTCGAATATACTTCATTCCTTTTCTTACATTTACATCATGGTCTATCAAAATATAGCCGAGATAATTCATGTAGAGTGTATCTTTGTTCTTCTTCACAACATTTTCAAGATTGGCTATAACATTATAGAGTGCTTTTTTCGGTACTTTTCCATGATAGCTCTCATATTTATAAATGGCACTCTGCCCAAGGTAAGCCACATCCGAACTCTCTTTATAGAGTTTAAATGCCAACTTGCTTGCGTGAGCATAATTTTTTCCAGAGACATATAACTGCAGCAGAAGTTCATCATCAATGTGATTCTCTTCCAAAAAGTCGATAAGTTTGACATACTCTCGCTTATATGAATAAATCTGAATGATTTTCTGTGCCACATCTTCACTTTTGTTTTTTGCATAGAGTCTTTTATAGACAGAGAGCAAACCGTCAATGTTATTGTCATGGCTGTAAAAGCTCACAAGACGTGTACAGATCAAATCAGAGCAGCCATGTATTCTTGCGTGAGACTCTAACTCGGCAATGGCCTCTTTTTTTCTATGAAGATTGACATAAAGGATAATGGCAATTTTATCAAGTATCTTTTCATTATACTCTTTCATATAAGCACCCTCAAGGTACTTCAGAGCAAAATCATAATCTTTACTTTTTGTATAAACATCACTGACTAACAAATAATCTTTTGGCTTATGTGTGTAGCGTGCCAAATCTATAGAGACTTTTTTCGCCTCTTTTAATCTGTTTGACTCGATTAATGCAACAACTTTTAGTCTTACAAGTTCTGCATCTTTTAATGAACCCTCACTTATATCATCTACGGTTGTAATGACATCAGAGTACTCTCTTAAAATAATCTTGTCTTGCAAATATTTGTAGAGATACTCTTTTTTTGAAGATTTTTCATAAAGATCATGAAAAAGTTTTGCAGCAGACTTATAATCTCCCACCTGCTCTGCACGCAAAGCAAAAACAATGTAGGTATCTTCTGCAGCAAAAGCTTTTTCGTTTGGTTTCACCTCTTTTTGAGAACAGGCTGAGAACAGAAGTACACTCACAAGAATAAGAATCTTAATCATTAATAATCCCCGGACACTCTTCTTTTAACTCGTCCACGTGTGTTTTAAAGTAGTCCCAAAAAGGGAAAGTTTTACATTGGTTTGGTCGTGCCATATATATTTTACATCCATTCGACTCTCTGTCATAAAAAACGCATTCATAAGAGTCATCTATTTTATTTTCTTTTATAGAATATTTATACCCATTTTTAAAGAGATATTTTACTCCAAATTCATTAACATCCATATTTAAAAGTTTAGCTATTGTAAATATCTCAGCTTTTGTTACATAAATGTAGCCACTCTCTCCCGTACAGCATCGTCCCTGGCATGTCGCGCATGCATCACTGTTAAAAGCATACGGGTAACCCTCTTTTTTTATAATTGACATTTTATACTCTCTGTTTTTGCGTTTGCATAAATTTTTTCTACCTCTTGCGTGAGGCTCTCTTGCTCAAAATGAATCAAAGGCGGCCAGACTTTCATCATAGACTTCGAACCGTTTCTTGCGTGAACAAGCACCAACGATGCCGTTCTGTCAATTTTTGGATGCACAAAACGCACATCGACAACCCGCATTTTCACTCTCTCTAATGCTGCGCAGACAAGCCCAAACTGTGTAGCATCATAACAAAAAATGAAATGCGAATGCGGGTTTAAAAGCTGTGAGACCTTTTTAAAAAAAGCATCCATCGGCAGGGAGCTGTTGTAGCGTGCATGCGTGAGCATTGCATCTTTGCTTTTTTGCACACCCTCTGGATAAAAAGGTGGATTTGAGATGATGTAGTCATATTTTTCTACCTCACGCAGCTCTAAAAAATCCTCTTCATAGAGTTTGTATGCTAAGGCATTCGTTGCGGCATTTTTCTTTGCATACGCTGCCAATACACTCTGCTTCTCTACTGCTTCGAGTGTGACTTTTTCATTATCACGCGCTGTTAAAAGCCCGACTATGCCACACCCTGCACCCACGTCCAGCACTCTGCCCTTGGGTCCAAATGAGTTTATAAAATCGTATAAGAAGAGTGAGTCGCTGTTGTAGCAGTAGCCCGACTCCGACTGATAAAGAATCATCAAACACCTTTTTTAGTATAATAACGCAATTATATCCTAAAGGCTTTAAATGATAATTATTCCTGCCCGTTTGGCTTCCACAAGATTTCCACAAAAAGTTTTAGCTGACATCGGTGGTCTGCCAATGGTCGTGCGTACTGCAAAAAGAGTTTCACATCTTGATGATGTTGTTGTAGCTGCTGATGATGAGAAGATCATAGAAGTATGTAAAGCACATGGTGTCAAAGCGATGCTTACCTCAACAACGCATAAAAGTGGAACGGACAGAATCCACGAGTGTGCCACTATTTTAGGACTTGACGATGATGAACTTGTCATCAATGTGCAAGCTGATGAGCCCTTCATCGAGCCAGACGTCGTTGAGTCTTTGATGAAAAAGCTTAAAACTCTGCAAAATGATGGTGCAGAGTTCATCATGGGGAGCTGTTACAACTCCATCAATGCCGAAGCGGCACAAGATCCAAATCTTGTAAAGATCGTCCTTGATGCAGCCGGTAATGCCGTCTACTTCTCACGCGCAAAAATTCCACACAACCAAAGTGGCGAGGCTGTTTACTTCGGACACATCGGCATCTATGGATTTTCAAAAAAAAGCCTCAAAGAGTTCTGTTCTTTAAATGACGCACCCATAGAGGACATCGAAAAGCTCGAACAACTCCGTGCCATCTACCATCAAAAGAACATCGCCATGGTAAAAGTTGCAAGTACAGGATTTGGAATTGACACGAAAGAAGATTTAACTAGAGCTGTAGAGATATTTTTATAATTTTTGTCAAACGCTTCATACAGCATAGATACTTCCATAAAAAAATAAAATAATTCAAAACACAACTTAGTTTTCTAGAAAAAAACCTCAAGTATTCCAAGAAGAAAAATTATAAAAATAATAAGGAGAAAAGAATGTTAAAGATAGGAATAATTACAATGGCATTATTTAGTTTTTTACAGGCGGGATGGTTTAGTAATCTTTTTGATAATACACCGAAATCACCTATAACAAAGTACATAGATCTTAGTAAAAAAGGAAGCAGAATTGAATTTACAACAAGAATTCCTAAAGAGTATATATCGGCATATAAAGGACGACCATATTATATTTGGCTTGAGTTTATATATGATAATAAACTCGTAAAAAACGGCATATGGGATTCTGCAATTGCAAGTAAAATAGCTGGTTATGGATATTATCCGAGAAATGGCCAAAGAATATGTGACAAAGAATTTGCAATTAGGGACTTAACTGAACACGGAGTCAAAGTAGATGATAACTATGACTGTTTTGGCATAGTGGTTACACTACATGTAGTCATTTATAAAATCAATAAAGATAAAACAAAAACTAAAGTAACAGATAAAACATATAAAACAAAAGGCACAGTTGGCGGATGGTTGAATCATATGCAAAGAGTTGTTAATCGCTACCATCTCTCTCCCGGAAAATACAAGATAATTGTTACAAATATGGAGGCAATTAAAGAGATGAAAGGCAGAAAAGCAGATATAAGATTTGGTAAAAGCGGAACAAAGTAAAAGGAGAAGAGTAAACATCTCTTTCAAATTTTTTCTCGTTTGTATAATACATCTAACCACTCAAGAAGAGTATAATCATACTCAAAGAGTCGGTTTGATGTAGATTGATTTTCTCGTTGAAGCCGTTATAATTATGATGAGAC
>JALUWT010000162.1 GCA_027019325.1 Sulfurimonas sp. | reverse complement strand
TATCTTTCAGACCTTTTTCATAGTTTGGTCCACCACGTCTTACATAAATAGTTGTTTTATGTGCTTTGAGTTTATCTGCATAAATTTCAAATGCTTGAATAATCCCTGTAAATGTTTTAGCAACATCGGTAAAGTTAGCGATTGCTCCTCCGATGATAAGTACTTTTCCTCTAGGGTCATCGTATCTTGTCATCAAATCGAAGATAGTCTCTGCATAAAATTTAGTTTCACCTGTAGTTGGTCCACCAGAGTATTCACCATAGTTTGCCAAATCTTCAACACCGGCGAAATCTGCAATAGTATCGGCATACACAACAGAAGCACCACCACCTGCAACCATTGTCCAAATGCGCCCTTGTGGGTTAAGGATAGTCAATTTCAATGAAGCACCAGATTTACTGTCTGCTTCAGCGATGGCTTTCTCTTCTGCTGACTGATCTTCCATACCAAAGGCTGTTGGGAACTCTACATCTCCCCACTGCTCTGTCATCATAAATCCTGCTGTATCATCAAGACGCGCAACAAGGTCAAGAATCGCCATTTCGCCATTATCAAGCATAACGATTGGATTGATTTCAAGATAGGCAAAGTTCATATCTCTATAAAATTTGAAGAACTGAATCGCAAAAGAAGCAAATGCTGTTTTATTAGCTTCTGGAATATCTGCCGGAATGTGTGCTCTGACTGCTTTTTCCATATCTGCATCTGGCATATTGATAGGGATATATACTTCATTGACTTTCTCGTCCCATCCCTCTTCTACTTCCATACCACCTTCAGCCGACATATAAAGTACATCATCTTCACCTACAGTCGTCGCAGAAATATAATACTCTTGCTCTTGTGTATGTGGCGTGAATGGCTCAACAATAAAATGTGACAAGTGACCTTTTTCACCAGAAAGGAGAGTGACATCATGTGACTGTTTTTCATCAATCCATTTCGCAGCTTCTTCTAAAGTAACATCACCTGGTTTTTCAGTTCTAAATAGCACAAGGTCATTTTTACCTCTTTTACCAAAAAGCATGTCTGGCTTTGCAACCAATGCTTCCTGATTGAGCCATTCAAAACCATGTTCTTTTGCTTTTTCTCTCAGTTCATCACCATTGGTAACCAATACTGATTTGAATCCATAATGGAACCCATCAAAATATTCATTCCAATGTCTTGCAAAGA
>JALUWT010000161.1 GCA_027019325.1 Sulfurimonas sp. | reverse complement strand
TCTCTATGGGATGCCTACTCAAATAAAGTAACAACATTAATGAATAACCCCCAACACCAAGGTGAACTTTTTGAAGGGGAGGTTGAAAAGCGTGGTAACAAACTTATTGTTGCTGATTTTGGTGCTGAATCTTGTGGAGATGCAGTACGCCTTTACTGGGAAATCGACCCAAAAAGCGACACTATCATAAATTCAAAGTTTAAATCTTTTGGTTGTGGTACAGCTATCGCATCATCTGATGTAATGACTGAGCTTTGTATAGGTAAAACAGTTCAAGAAGCTGTTAAAATTACAAATATTGATGTTGAGTTAGCACTTCGTGATAACCCAGAGACTCCAGCTGTTCCACCTCAAAAGATGCACTGTTCAGTTATGGCTTATGATGTTATCAAAAAAGCGGCGGGTCTTTACATGGGTGTTGATGCTGAAAGTTTTGAAGAAGAAATCATCGTTTGTGAATGTGCTCGTGTATCTTTGGGAACTCTTCAAGAAGTTATCAGACTTAATGACCTTCATACTATTGAAGAGATTACAGACTACACTAAAGCAGGTGGTTTTTGTAAATCTTGTATAAAACCAGGTGGACACGAAGCTAGAGAGTATTATCTAGTCGATATTTTAGCAGATACTAGAAAAGCCATGGATGAAGAGAAGATGAAAGCAGCTGCTGATGCTAGTGCTTCAGGAGAGGTTAATTTTGAGACTATGACTCTTGTTCAGCAGATTAAAGCTGTTGATGCCATCATAGATGAAAATGTACGTCAATTCTTGGTAATGGACGGTGGAGATATGGAGATAATTGACATTAAGAAAAATGATGATTATATTGATATATATATTCGTTATCTTGGTGCTTGTGATGGTTGTGCTTCAAGTGCAACAGGCACACTCTATGCAATTGAATCAACTCTAAAAGAAAAATTATCTTCTAAAATTAGAGTTTTACCTATCTAATCTTCTTTAATTTACTTGACACTCTTGGAGTGTCGTAGTACAATCCCTTTATGAATCAAGAACTATACTCTAAAATTTCTGATGCTCTTGTTGATGATGGTTATATAATCATAAAAGATGCACTAAGCTCAAAACTAACAAGCAAACTATTACAATTTTCAAAAAATGAAACAAATTATAAAAATGCTGGAATATCAAAAAGTAGTGATTTTCATATTGATGATACTAAACGCCGAGATAAAACCCTTTGGATTGACGAAGATAATGGTGTTCAAAGCAAATATTTGAGCTTTACTAATGGACTTAGG
>JALUWT010000160.1 GCA_027019325.1 Sulfurimonas sp. | reverse complement strand
AGGAACAATAGAGCTTTTAAGTGGACTTCACATTGGTGGTGGAGATGATACCATGAAAATAGGTGGGATTGATAATGGTGTTATTAAAGATGTTAATACCGATAAACCTTATATTCCTGGAAGTTCGTTAAAAGGGAAAATGCGAAGTCTTTTAGAGTGGAATTGTAGAGTAGTTGGTTATGGAGATGGTAGCCCTTTTAACTCAAAAATATTAAGTAAAATTCCTGAACCTGATAAAAAAGAGGCAGAGACACTATTAAAACTTTTCGGAGATAAAGAGGGAGAGTTTGGAATTACTAGAATTAATGTAGGAGATTGTGTATTAAGTCAAACTTCTGATGATATGGTACTCTCTGAAGCTAAATATGAAAATGTCATTAACCGACAAAAAGGAACAGCTGAACACCCAAGACAGACAGAAAGAGTACCTGCTGGTGTTAAGTTTGATTTTGATATTCGCATAAAAGTATTGGAGGATGAAGAGAGTGAAGAGGAGTTTGTAAATATGGTAAAAAAAGGGTTTGAGCTTATTGAATCGGACTATCTTGGTGGTAGTGGTTCAAGAGGTTATGGTCGTGTTAAGTTTCATTTGAGTGAATAGTTATGAGACTATATAAAATACCCATAACCCCAACTTCTAACTTTGCCACAACACTAAGAGGCGACACCCTTTTTGGTCAGATGTGTTGGGCTATTTTTTATAAATTTGGGAAAGAGAAACTAGAAAATTTGTTAGATGGCTATAGAGAGGGCAAAAAGCCTTTTTTGGTAGTCTCTGATGCTTTTGCTAAAGGTTATTTGCCTAAACCCAAAATACCAAGTCGTTTTCTAAATGAGAAGAGTGAAGACAAAAAGATAAATCGTAAAAAACTTTGGTTGACTTTAGATGAACTCATAACTGGAGCGTACTCCAAAGCAAGACAAGACAAAGAGGTAGATAGTACCGATAAAAGTAGTGTTAACATACACAATGCCCTAAACTATAAAACCTTTCATACAGGAGATGGATTTGACCCTCATGGTTTAACCGTTACACATCTTGGAGATAAAGATATTTACTTTTTACTAGATGATAGTCAGTTAAGTTTTAATGAGTTTAAAGAGGTATTGAAATTGATTTCTGAGATGGGCTATGGTAAAAAAACAACCATTGGAAAGGGTCGTTTTGAGTATAATGAAGATGAGATAGA
>JALUWT010000159.1 GCA_027019325.1 Sulfurimonas sp. | reverse complement strand
GTAGATACCAAACTCTTTACTCATGGCATTTTGTGCTGCTTGGAGTGTTTCAAAGGTTACTTTTGCTTCTTTGAGCTCTTCAAATTTGATTTTTACTTTTTCGAGTAGTTTCTCATCTACGCCTTTGCGCATCAGTTTTTTACTCACATTGTCGAAATCTTTTTGCAGTAGTTTTAAATCAATCATTTTTTTCCTTCTGTCGCTTCTAAGCTAATATGTCTTTTGCTATTGTAAATTGGTTCGCTGTCATAAGGTGGATTTTTGGGTGAAGTGCTTTTAAATCTTCAAACAGTTTTTTACTTAAATCAAACCCGACTTTATACTCTTCTTGCACGCCTTTGGCATGTGCTTCACGCAGCTTGTCAAGCCAGCAAGGCGGTACATTGATGCCTGGAACATGGGAAGCCAAAAATTGTGCAGTGCGAAGTTTCGTAATAGGAAAAACACCTAAGATAAGCTCGGCACTTTTGTTTTCTGTGCAGCACTCTTTGTTTGCCTGCTCCTTAAGCTCTAAAAGTTGTTTCGCACTCTCAAGGTCATAAACAGGCTGCGTAATGATGCCGCGTGCGCCGTGCTTTATCTTTTTTTGCATCTTTTTTTGCAGTGTTTTTGGATTTTTCGCATAGGAGTTGACAACAGCGAAAGGGTGGATGTGTTTAGGAGCTTCTTTGAAAGGTTTTGCCGCATAATCCATTCCCGCATTAAAAGCAGATATGATGTCAAGCAACAGTGTTGAATCTGCCTCAAAAACACCTTTTGCATTGGGTTGATCGGAGATGTTTGCAGGGTCTCCCGTAAGTGCTAAAATAGCTCTGATGTCAAATTCATTTGCACCAAGCAGGTCAGACTGCAGAGCAATTTTATTTCTATCACGCATACTCATAGTCGCTATAACGGGCTTGTTAAATCGATCTTGGAGGAGTTTAGCTGCAAAGAGGGCATTGAACTTGAGCTTTGCAAGTGGATTGTCCGTCGTAGAAAAACCATCTACCATTGTGTGCAGCCCTAATGCTTCGATTTTATCGATGACCGGTGTAAATTTTGCAGAGTGCCCCGGTGTGGTCTCTAGTGTAATGTATGTGTCGTTTTTCAACTTGTTTATGAGTGCATCAAACAAAAAAAGTCCTATTATAGTTGTCTTTAGATATAATTCCGACATTATATACAAAAGAGAGAAAATTTATGCTAAAACTTGCAGTATTT
>JALUWT010000158.1 GCA_027019325.1 Sulfurimonas sp. | reverse complement strand
TATGGAGGCTAATGAGGAAACAAGACCAGTCACAATTAGGACTAATACTTTAAAAACTAAAAGAAGGGATTTAGCCAAAATCTTGATTCAGAGAGGGATTAATTGCGAGCCAATTGGAAAATGGAGTAAAGTTGGGCTTAAAATTTACGATTCTCAAATCCCAATTGGAGCAACTCCTGAATATTTAGCAGGCCATTATATCCTTCAGTCTCCAAGTTCTTTCTGTCCAGTAATGGCCCTTTGCCCACAGCCAGGAGAAAGAGTTTTGGATATGGCTGCGGCTCCAGGTGGGAAAACCACTTACATTGCCCAGTTGATGAAGAATTCAGGAGTTTTATTTGCAAATGACATCAAAACTGAAAGATTAAGATCACTAAGTGCAAATATTCAACGCCTAGGAATTAAAAATGCAGTTGTCACGAATTACGATGGAAGGAAATTTACCAGTGTAATGAAGGGATTTGACAGAGTTTTACTCGATAGCCCATGCACAGGCCTAGGAGTGATCTCTAGGGATCCTTCTATCAAATCCAAAACATATAAAGAAATCATGAAATTATCTCATCTCCAAAAGGAATTAATCTTGGCTGCAATTGACTGTTGTGACTACAAATCAAAAACTGGAGGCTACATTGTGTATTCTACATGCTCGATTGCAGTTGAGGAAAATGAATCTGTGATAAATTATGCTTTGAAACATAGGTATGTGAAATTGGTAGAGACAGGGCTTGAGATTGGGTGTGAGGGACTTTCAAAGTATAAGGAGCAGAGGTTTCATCCATCTCTGAAGTTGGCCAAGAGGATTTATCCACATACGCATAATATGGATGGCTTCTTTGTGGCTAAACTTAAGAAATTTGCAAATGGCGAGAAAAGCGAGGATAAGGAAAGGGATGCCTTGGCTATTCAGAGGAAGGCCAATATTGAAAAAATTAAGATGAAGAAGAGGGAGAGGAAAGGGAAGAATAAGAGTAAGCAGAACCAGAAGGATAATAAGGGTGGAAGAAAAGATTTAAAACATAAAAGGAGAGATTTTAAGAATAAGAAGAAGGATGGGAAAGGAGAAAAGAAAGATGAACAAGCTGAAACTAAGGGTGAGAAAATAGAAGAGAAGAAAGTAGAAGATAATGTTGAAGAGTCTAAGAAGAAGGAAAAGAAGAGTAAAAATAAAAATAAAGAGATTAAAGATAAAGTAAAGGCTGAG
>JALUWT010000157.1 GCA_027019325.1 Sulfurimonas sp. | reverse complement strand
TATGTGTCGTTTTTCAACTTGTTTATGAGTGCATCAAACAAAAAAAGTCCTATTATAGTTGTCTTTAGATATAATTCCGACATTATATACAAAAGAGAGAAAATTTATGCTAAAACTTGCAGTATTTGACTTTGATTCTACGCTTATGGATGGTGAAACCATAGACTTTTTTGCCGAGGAGCTTGGAATTGGAGAAGAGGTAGCAAAAATAACAGAAGAGGCAATGAGCGGCAGACTCGATTTTTTTGAATCTCTGCAGCAAAGAATTGGACTATTAAAAGGACTCGATTTTTCCATTGTCGAAAAGATTTCACACAATTTGCCATATATGCCGGGTGCGCGTGAGACTATAGCAGAGCTCAAAAGTCGTGGCATGAAAGTAGTCTGTTTCAGCGGTGGATTTCGCACTGCGACATCCTATGCAAAAGATATTTTGGGATACGATGCAGACTTTTCCAACGCGCTGCATGTAAAAGATGGAAAGCTCACAGGATTAGTGGGCGGCGATATGATGTTTAACTTCTCCAAAGGAGATATGCTACAACGCTTACAAAGCGTTATGGACATCACTGAAAAAGAGACACTTGTCTGTGGTGACGGTGCGAACGACCTCTCAATGTTCGCTCACGCAGGAACACGCGTTGCATTTTGCGCACGTGACATACTTAAAAAAGAGGCAAATATTATCATCCAAGAGAAAGATTTGTCATTACTACTAAAGGAAATATAGAATGTTAGAAAATACAGTCTGGAGACAGTACCACAATGAGAATAATTTTAGAGATAAAATTGCGGAGTTTTGTAGATTTGAGAGTATTGACTTGATTGAAGATGATAAAGTGCTTTACAGCGTTTTAAAGTCAAAATTGACAAAAAAAGAGCTCAAACTTTTTGCAATGGATTGTGCAAATGCCAGTGACGAAGAGCTGAAAAAAGAGTTTGACTATAGTGATGAAGAGCTTGAAAAAGCAAAATTTAAACTCTATAAAAAACTCAAACAGGACAAAACACGACTTGATTTTAGAGAAAAAAATATAGCAGAGATTGAGTAAGTAAACTATAAGATTAATCTATAATTTATCTAGATATGAGTAACATATCACAGTTTTATCACGAAAAAAGGAAAAAAAAGAATGAAAAAAACTACTTCATTATTATTAGCTGCGATGATTGCAGGTTCAGTTTTTACAACATCGGCAGTGGCTGATGCTAGTAGAGGTAAAATATTTTATATGAAAAAACTTAAACATGTATGCAAAAAAGACGGTCTTAAAAATGGTGCAGTTTTTGCTATCAAGCATGACCGCCGTAGCTGGGAAACCATCAGCAAATCGGGTAAACTTCAATCAGAATGGATAAAAATTTGTCCACATGCTGCAAAAAAAGTAAAGAAAATGAGAGAAAAAGATGTGAAAAATCTTTATGATTTTGTATGGAAATATGCATCAGACGGTGAAACACCTTCTTGTGGTTAATTGTAAACTTATTTCAAAATTATTTTGAGTGTTACTCGTCTTGATTTTGTTTTATCTTCGATGCCACTTCTTATAACATTATGAGAAAAGCTCAAACCGCTTCCTTGTAAAATCTTACTTAACCATTTTTGTTTTGCTTCATCTTGTGTGCTAAAGAGCTCACGCAGAACTGAATAAGAACGTTTCATTGAGAGATTTTCATTTTGCAAATAGCGCTCTTTAAAATTTACATTTTTCCATTCACTTGAAGCATGTCCGTTAATCGCTAAAGTACGAATACTCTCTCTGTTTGCATATATAAAGGAAAGGAGTTTTTTGCTAAAAGAAGATAAAAACTTTTGTTGGGCTTGCGTGAGCGTATATTTCCCGACTTGAAAATAGAGTGCTTTGTCTGTAAACTCAATCGTTAAATCCTCTTTTATTAGCAGCTCTCTATTTTTTATCTCTTTTGCAAAAGTTTTACACAGTGCGTCGTAAAAATTTCCGCTAAGTGTAGATACCTGTGCAATCGTTGCATCATGGTTGAGCTTAAGAATCCACATATTGCCCTCTTGTGAATAGTCACCGGTATGGATTCCGGCAACGGCAACCTGCGAGTTATGTAAAATAGTGAGTGCATAAAAGATATCGAAATTCTCCCCACCGTAATGCTCCTGCTTGAGCATAGACAAGTCAGAATCGATGAGCATAGCCAAGCCGTCACTGTTGTGCTTGTCTTTTACATACCCAACACCCATCAAAATCCCGTTTGAGAACTCTTTGATATCCATAAGTCCTGAAGGGTAGGTGGTAGCAATCTCTTTGTCTGCCAAGATGTTTTTATAAAGATCAAATCTTACTAAACGGATATGCTCTTTTTGTACCTGATTGTATTGAATGAGACTGACAACAAAGCTGTTGTCTTTGAGTCTGATAATTCTTGTAGGTACTGTTAAATTCTCGCCATGATGCTGCGTTATGAAATGGTTGAGCCAGATTTTGTTCCCATTTTCTGTAATGCGCATAAAGCTTACATCTCTGCTCTTTTGCGATGCCATAGTACTCACAACGATGATAGAGCCGTCTTGAGCCTCTACGGCATCTATGCCGTTGTCATCAAAACGGGTACCGTATTTTTTACTCCAAAGTATATTTCCCTCTTTTGAAAATCTTGTGATGAAAATGTCATTATTTCCAAGACCTGTTTGGAACATATTGTCGCTAGTAGAGCGTGAGGTAAAAGAAGAACCCACTGCAAGTACACCACCGTCACTGAGTAGGATGAGATTACTCATTCTGTCATAGTTTTTTGTTCCAAACATCTTAAAGTATAGAATGTTTGCATTGCTGTCAAGTTTTGCAACAAGAAGTGAACCATCCATAGTATAGCCACCGATAAAGTAACCGTTTGTAGGTGTTTTTACGACAGCAACAGCTTTGTTGAAACGATTGAGTTTCGCTGTTTTTGAAAGAATAATCTGTGCCTGATTGTTCACTTTTACCAGACTCATTTGAGAACCGTACTTGTTTGACACACTTGCCAAATAGTCAAAAGCATTTGTGTAAGATTTTGAAGGTTTCGATGATTGTTTAAACTCTTTTGAAAAGCCTACGGCTGTTATTGTTCTGTCATAATCTTCTGTGATGTCAAAAAGTGCTGCATCAAATGGTTTATGAACGATTACAGAAAAGTCTGTTGTTGTTTTTGCATGTGCAAGTGAGAGTAGTAAGAAAAAGAGTAGAAGTAGTTTCATAATATTGCTTTTTTCTCTAGCTTAAAGCAATAAATATTCCTAATTTGAAAATGGTGCCGAAGCACCGTGAAAACCTTATTTTAGGTTTTCAAAAGGTGCTGTTACAACTTTTTTACGAGTTACAGTATATGGTACGAATGCAGCTGCACGAGCACGTTTGATTACTGTAGCAATCATATCTTGGTGACGTTTACAGTTTCCTGTTAAACGACGTGGCATGATTTTATATCTCTCTGAAAGTGAAAAACGTAAGTTTGCTACGTCTTTATAATCCATGAAGTCAACTTTTGCTTCACAATATTTACAATATCTTTTTTTGTATTTTCTTTTTTCTGACATGTTATTACCTTTTATATCTATTTATTTGCTAAAACGGAATTTCATCTTCATCAATGTCAATAACCGGTACATCAGCAGGACTTGGCATTTGACGGCTTTGTTCCTGAGCTGGTGAACTTTGTGACGGTTTTTGATAACTCTGTTGTTGTTGCGGCTGTCCATAGCTTTGTTGCTGTTGTGGTGCCTGATAGCTTTGTGCTTGTCCCTGCGCTGGTGCTGCATAGTCTGCGCCAGAACTTGCCGGTGCATTGTAGCTTCCTCCATTTTGGGAGTCACTGCGTGAGTCAAGCATTTGCATAGTTTCAACGATTACAGAGTGTTTTGATCTTTTTTGTCCGTTTTGGTCAACCCATTGTTCAAATTGTAATCTTCCTTCAACAAGGATTTTACTTCCTTTTCGAAGGTATTGGTTCGCTACTTCAGCACTTCTACCGAAGAAAGTGATATCTACAAAACATACTTCCTCTTTTTTTTCACCATTACTTGTGAATTTACGGCTTGTTGCGATTGCAGTTTTTGCAATTCCCATACCACCTTGAGAGTATCTCAGTTCGATGTCGCGTGTTAGGTTACCAACTAAAATTATTTTATTGAACATGCATTTTCCTTCTTTTTATAGCGTATGCTATTACTCAGCTGCTGCTTCAGTTGCCGGAGCTTCTTCTGCTTTAGGCGCTTCAGTTACTGGAGTTTCTGTTGCCGGAGCCTCTTCTGCTTTTGGAGCTTCTTCTGCAGGAGTCTCTTCTTTTGCCGGAGTTGCCGCTGCTTTTTTAGCTTTTTCAACTAAAGCATTCCATGCAGTGATTTCACGATTTGTACTGTATTTAATAGTTACAAAACGAAGTAAATCTTCATTGATACGGAAGCGTCTTTCAATTTCAGAAATTGCAGACGGTGCTACTGAGTAGTAGATTACTTGGTAATATCCACGTTCGTTTTTATCAATTGGGTATGCTAATTTTCTCATTCCCATTGCATCTTGAGCTGCGATTTCGCCGCCGTTAGAAGTTATTATATCTTCAACATTTTTGATTGCTGCTTGAATTTCTTCAGCAGTAAATGTAGGTTTTACGATTACTAGGTTTTCGTAGTTTCTCATATAGTATGATCTCCTCTTGGTATTGCCTGATTAGGCTTTTGTTTCCCCTTCGGATCTAAATATAGTCTCATTTAAGAGATTACAAAGAGAAAGGAACGCGCAATTATACAGAAATTTTTCTTAAAAGAAGCACATATGTTTTATGAGAATTTCTCATGACAAAATGCTATAAAATTATCTATTTAATATATTTAGGATATAGTTTCAGAAAATAAAAGTTTTATAATGGCAAAAAGCAAAAAAAGCAAAAAATCACATAACAGTTCAAAAATTTTAACCTACACAGCATGGACGCTCGCTCTTGTTGCATTGGTTTTGAGTTCTATACTTATAGGATACTATTTCGGTTACTCAAATGCGGAAGAAAAAATTCCCAAGTTTTCTAAAGAGTGGCATGTGAGAAAATTACCTGCAAAACCAAAAATCCAAAAAGTAAGTGTCAATAAACAACTTCAAGAGGTTCTTAAAAGTGAGTCAAAAAGTTATAATTCAGCTGCACACGAGATAGATAATGAAGCATTGGCAAATCCTCCAAAGGTTTTACATAAAGAGATAAAACGCTACGTGACAAAGCCAAAACTAGCCATTATAATTGATGATGTGCAAACTGCTTCTCAAGTACGGGCAGTCAAAAGTCTCAATCTGCCTCTGACTATGTCTTTTCTGCCACCGCGTCCTGCACGTCCAAATTCTGCGAAACTTGCCGCACATGAGAAATTTTATATGGTGCACTTGCCGATGGAAGCGATGCATTTTCATAAAGAAGAGCCTTATACGCTGCGAGTCAATGAGTCCCAGCAGGAGCTTTTACAAAGAATTGCCGATATAAAAAAACTTTTCCCAAAAGTTGCTTATATTAACAACCATACAGGCAGTAAGTTTACATCCAATGAAGTGGCTATGAACAGACTCATCTTTGCTCTCAATAAGTATCATATCCATTTCATAGATAGCAGAACCACTGCACAAACAAAAGCGCCAAAGGTTTTAAGAAATTTTGGTCTCAAGTATGTTGCACGTGATGTTTTTTTAGATCATCATATGGACAAGCCCTATATCTTGGGACAGATAAAAAAAGCTATAGCGGTTGCAAAAGCACATGGAACTGCAATAGCCATCGGTCATCCTCATAAAAATACTCTTGAAGCACTTTATGAATCTAAAAAACTCTTTGCAAAAGATGTGGATCTTGTGCTTATCAATAAGATATATTAGCGGTTTATGATGCAGCAAATAGACTTTCACATCGATGCACTGGAGTCTATGAAAAAATATCCGCAGCAGCTTTATTACAATGGAAAGACAGAACTGCTCAAAAACAGGAAAATCTCCATAGTCGGTTCACGCAAGCCAAACCAATATGCGCGTGAGATGACACATCTTTTAGCATCCAAACTTGCAAAAGCTGGCATTGTAATTGTCAGTGGAGGTGCCATCGGTGTAGATGCCCTTGCACATAAAGCTGCAGGCAGTGAAAATACTATTATGGTAGCAGCCACCGGGCTTGACAAACGCTACCCAGCCATTAATAAAAATCTTATCAGCTCTAT
The DNA here is from genome assembly GCA_027019325.1 of Sulfurimonas sp. Lineage (GTDB taxonomy): Bacteria > Campylobacterota > Campylobacteria > Campylobacterales > Sulfurimonadaceae > Sulfurimonas. The sequence goes on along the minus strand of JALUWT010000157.1, from coordinate 4,638 downwards.
TGAAAAAGAGGGTTTGGTACTCAGTCAATTTGCTGCAAAAACGCCGTCAAACAAGTACAATTTTGTTTTGAGAAATGAGCTTGTCGTGGCACTTGGAGATGTGTTGATCGTGAGCTATGCAGATAAAGATTCAGGAACGATGCGCAGTGTTGAATATGCTTTGAAAATGGGTAAGAAAATCTTTGTGCTTCCCCATAGAATAGGAGAGAGTGAAGGGACAAACCTTTTACTGCAAGAGAGCAAAGCAGAAGCAATCTATGACATAGAGAAGTTTGTCGCACAATTTGCCTGCGTGAGCAAAGAAAAAGCTTCTACAAAAGACCCATTTTTATCTTTTTGCAAAACAAACCCTACTTATGAAGAAGCGCTGAAAAAATTCCCCGAGAGAGTCTTTGAAGCAGAACTTTTAGCGGATATCATTGTGAAAAACGGACGTATATTTTTACAAGATTAGCATCTCCTTGTTCCATTCCCTTGATGCAAACACATTCACTTTCATAAAAAAACAAGATATAATGACTGATTATTTTAAAAGAGGCGGTGTAAATGGGTTTTATAGTTATATTAGTTAATTTAGCATATTTAGTCTTTTCTCAAGTTGTTGGTATCATTACTTACTTTTCACTGAAAAAAATCCCAATTTTTGCAAAACATACACGAAAACTAAAAGCTTTCTCATTTGTCGTATTTTTAGTAGTACTGCTTGCTCCTTTTTGGGATTTGATAATTCAAAAGGGTATAAAGACATACTATGAAAACTATAAGATGAATTACACAATAAATGCCTACCCTGAGAAAGATGAGAATGGGATGATTGAGAGTTTGGGAGTAGAAAGAGGAGCAGCATCTACTACCTCCGCCTATTTAATTAATCAAAAAGACTTAGAAGACTTACAAAAAGAGTATAGGGTTAAAAAATTTATCGAATATTTTTTCATGGATACATTTGAAAAAGTGAAAAATGATAAGGGTGAAATTAAGATTAAATGGAATTATTATAAAAATCTTGGCTATGCAAGAGTTCATTTTAATCAAAACCCCATAACTTACGAAAAGATAAAAGATGAAACTGAGTTTAAAGCAAGATACCAAGTGTTAGCAAAAACTAAAAAGCACTATTTTTATTCAGAAACAATTTTTGAGTTTTGGGATAAAAAGAAAAATATCCTTATGAGTAAGTCCCTTTATGTAGGCTTTCCCGTACAAAATAGGGAAGATAAGTTTAGAACTAAGTATTTGCTTTGGTGGATAAATGCAGGCGGTGGAGTATTTGTACTAAGATGGCTTGATAATACTTCAGAAGTTGCCAAAAAATTATTTGGTTTTAAATTATAAAATAAATGGCTCATTCCCATGCTATGCATGGGAATGCATACATACGCTTTTTCTTACAAGATGAGCATAGCGTCACCGTAAGAGTAGAAGCGGTACTTGTGCTTGATGGCTTCGGCGTAAAGCTCTTTTGTCTTGTCCAGTCCTACAAAAGAGGCAACGAGCATAAGCAGTGTTGATTTTGGCAGGTGAAAGTTTGTCAGTAGATGATTGACTCGTGAGGGTTTATTATTTGGGTGCAAAAAAAGATTGGCTTCTCCTGCAGTTATTTTGCCATGTTTGTCGTAAAATTCCACTGTTCGCGTTGATGTTGTACCCACACAGAGAATAGGAGTGTCTGAATCTAAGAGTTTTTTTGCTGCATCACTGATGGCATAGTACTCTGAGTGCATAGGGTGTTCAGTTATGATCTCGGCTTCAACGGGCTTGAAAGTTCCGCTGCCAACATGCAGAGTTACATAGGCATGCTGAAAATTTTTGCAGATTCTCTCATGTTGCTCTTGCGTGAAGTGCAGGGATGCTGTCGGTGCGGCAACGGCTCCCTCCTCTTGTGCAAAAACGCTTTGGTATTCGTTTGCATCCTCTTCATTGTCTGCTCTGTTGATGTAGGGAGGGAGGGGAATATGCCCTATAGTATCTATGATGGGCAGTAACTCTTCAAAACGTAAGAGTTGTTCATTTTGGTAGAAATTGACTATGCGGCTGCCATCCTCACGCAGCCCTTTTACTTCTGCGTGAAGGTTTTCATTGAAGTGCAAAAGTATTCCTACTTTTACTTTTCCACGAATGTAAACATTGACATCATGGGCATTTAAGGCTCTGTTGATGAGAAGTTCGACTTTCCCGCCGCTTGTCTTTTTCCCAAAGAGTCTTGCTTTTATCACTTTTGTGTCATTAAAGATAAGTGCACACTCTTTTGGGAGAAATTTTTCAAGTTCATAAAAGTAGGTGTGCGTGATGGCGTCTGTTGCTCTATCATAAACTAAAAGTTTTGCATGGTCGCGGGGTGAGGCAGGGTGCGTGGCTATGAGTCCCTCATCAAGAGTGAAATCATAGCTGGCAGTAAGGAGTTCTTTTGTTACAGGCAAGATTTAGTCTTGTTTTTTGTCTTCTGGCAAGGAGTTCTCTTCATCAGAAGTTTCACTCTCATTTTCCTCTTCGTTCTCTTCCTCTTCACTATTTTCTTCATCTTCATCGTCATCATCGTCTTCTTCTTCTTCTGGTTGTGCAGGATTGACAAATTTAACTATGATGATAGAAAAACCATAGAGAATAATCAGCGGACCAGCCATAAGCAGCTGCGTGAGGACATCAGGCGGTGTTAAAAGTGCCGCTACAATAAAGATGATGACAATGGCATACTTAAAAAATGCAGTCATCTGCTTGTCATCGACAAGTCCAAGCAGTGCTAAGAAATAGGCAAAGATGGGCAGTTCAAAGGCTAAACCAAAACCAAACATAATCTTTGTAAAGAAACCGACATAATCTTCAATGTTGATGAGCGGAGTAAATTTGAAAGAACCAAAGGTAATTAAAAAGTCAAATCCAAAAGGTGTGACGATGTAGTAGGCAAACATAACACCCACAATGAACATAACAGTTCCACCGACAATGAATGGAATAAGCATTTTTTTCTCATGTGCATACAAGCCCGGAGCGATGAAAAGCCAAATCTGTGAAAGAATGATAGGAAGTGCCCCGACGATAGCCGCAAAAAAGGCGACTTTGAGGGCAACAAAAAATGCACCACCGACCTGCGAGGTTGTTATCATTCCATTTGCAGCATGGACAGATACTTTTCCAACTTCAATGAGGGCATCATTGAGGGGTGCTACCATCCAGTTTAAAAGTGGTTCATGAAAGTAAAACATTGCAAAAAACATTACAATTAAGCTGGCTGCTGAGATTGCAAGTCTTTTTCTCAGCTCTATGAGGTGTGGTCGTAATTCATCAAACATCGGTGTTGTCTTCTTTTTCTACTGGTTTTTCTTCTGAAATCTCTTCTGTCTTACTTTTTTTCTTTTTTTTCTTTTTAAAAGTTACTTCTTGCGGCTCTTTTGGCGATTTTTTAGCCTGTGGGGCAGAGCTCTTTTCTACAGCATCATCATCATTTAATATATTGTCGATTTCTGCTCCAATTGTTGCTTGAACATTTGTAACTTTATGGAGACCTTCACTCGCTTTTAACAACTCTTCTTTGTATGCAAGCGCTTCTTGTTTTATGCCTGCAACATTCATCTCTTCTTCAAGAGAGTCTTTTACCGATCCAATGGTGCTTTTTACACTTCTGAATAATTTAGCAATCTCTACCATTGCACTCGGCAGCTTATCCGGACCCAAAAAGAGAATCGCAATAACAGCAATTAAAAGCATCTCGGTAAATCCCATACCAAACATAGCAAGCCTTCATATTTTATATTTTATGACGAATTTTATCCAAAGAATGATTAAATAATCTTCAAGCGCTCAAAAAGAGTGCAAGTTCATCTGCTAAAAGATAGTCAGGGTTATATAAAATATCCCCTTTTTTGTTGAGTTTTTTCTCCTCAACCAAGATGGATGCTTTGAGCTTTTGCGCATCACTGAGGATGTTTGCATCGACACCAACACAGGAGCGAAAGCCTAAAAATATCTTTTCAAGTCTGCCATCTTCTTCACTGAGTTCTTCAACTTTTATGGATAACGGATCTTTTAAATAAGCTTCTATATCGGGATTTGGATAAAATCTTTGGAGTTTACGTTTTCCCACAGCACCGGCACCGGCACCGATATAATCTTTATATTCCCAATAACCGAGATTATGTTTGGAGCGGTACGAGCCAAAATTACTGATTTCATACTGTGCAAACCCTCTCTTTTTAATCGTTTCAAAAATCCACTCAGTAATCTCAAGCTGCTCTTTTGCCATCTGAGGTTTTTTCTCAAATGCAGTGCCCTCTTCAATTGTTAAGGCATAAGCACTAAGATGGTTAATGGGCAGAGAAAATGCCTGTTCTATGTCATTTTTTAAGAGAGCTTTAGTGTCACCAAGGGTTGCATAAATAAGGTCAAGTGAGATATTTTGAAATCCAAGTTTTTTTGCATTTTGTATGGCTTCTATGGCTATCTGCGGTGTATGTGCACGATTAAGAAGTTTGAGTTTTTCTGCATCAAAACTCTGCACGCCAAAGCTCAGACGATTTACGCCTAAAGCCTGCATGCCTGCAAGCCATTCGTTAGAGGCACTGTTTGGATTGGCTTCACTTGTTATCTCTGCATCTTGCGTGAGATAGGGTGTGATGAGCTCAAAAATTGCTCTGTAAAGCT
>JALUWT010000156.1 GCA_027019325.1 Sulfurimonas sp. | reverse complement strand
GGTGTACCACCCCCGATAAAAACAGTCTCAATGGAGCCCTGTTTTGCTCCAAATTGTTCAAGTTCATAAGAGAGTTGCTGATACAGGGCCTTCATATAAGAAGCTTTGAGATGAAATTTATCTACATAGGAGTTAAAAGCACAGTAAGAGCATTTGGAGTCACAAAATGGGATATGAATATACAATAACATAATGAAATGATAACAGAATAAACTTACTTTAATCGCATCTTTTGTATAATCGCGGTAATTTAATACAGGTGCTAAAATGAGTAAAAAAGGTACATATCGTCCTAATGTTGCTATGATAATCTTATCTGAGAATTATCCTGAAGAAAAAGAGGTTTTCATCGCACAGCGTAATGACTTGACTGACATCTGGCAGTTCCCTCAGGGTGGCATTGACAATGGTGAAGAGGTTCAAGAGGCACTTTTCCGTGAGATGGAAGAGGAGATAGGCACGGATGCTGCTGAAATTATTGCTGAGTATCCTGAGTGGATAAGCTATGATTTTCCAGAAAAAATAGCCAAAAAGATGAAGCCGTATAAAGGGCAGACACAGCGTTATTTTCTGATGAAATTTAAGAAAAATGCAAAAATCAATTTGGCGACAAAACATCCGGAGTTTATCAACTATAAATTTGTAAATGTTGCAGGTCTGCTCGGCCATACAGCGCATTTTAAAAAGTCTGTATATGAGACGGTGATAAATTATTTTAAAAAAGAGGGATTACTGTAAATGTTAATTGTTCAAAAGTTTGGTGGGACAAGTGTCGGTGATTTGGAGCGTATTGAAAATGTGGCAAAGAGAGTAGCTGCAACGAAAAAAGCCGGAAATGATGTTGTGGTCGTTGTATCGGCTATGAGCGGTGAGACTAACAAGCTTGTTGGCTATGCAGAGCATTTTTCTAAAAATCCTGCACGCGCAGAGATGGATATGCTGCTGAGTTCCGGTGAGCGTGTAACTGCTTCACTGCTCTCCATTGCACTTCAGGAGATGGGCTTTGACGCAGAGGCGATGACAGGAAGAAAAGCAGGCATTGTCACAGACAAGCATCACACCAAAGCACGTATTGAAGCGATAAATCCAGAAGCGATGAACAAATCGCTTCAAAAGGGAAAAATCATAGTCGTTGCAGGTTTTCAAGGTGTGAATGAACATGGTGATGTAACAACACTCGGTCGTGGCGGCAGCGACCTCTCAGCTGTAGCGATTGCGGGAGCTCTTCAGGCCGATTTGTGTGAGATCTACACGGATGTAACAGGAATCTTTACAACCGATCCGCGCATAGAGCCAAAAGCGAAAAAATTAGAAAGAATCTCTTATGATGAGATGCTTGAACTGGCTAGTTTAGGCGCAAAAGTACTGCAAAACCGTTCGGTTGAACTTGCAAAAAAACTCAATGTAAATTTAGTAACAAGAAGCAGCTTCAGTGATGAAGAGGGGACATTAATAACAAAGGAAGAAAGTATTATGGAAAAACCATTAGTAAGCGGAATAGCACTCGATAGAAATCAAGCACGTGTCTCTTTGCTGGGCGTCAAAGATAGACCGGGGATTGCTTCTGATATTTTTAATGCACTTGCAGATGCTGAGGTTAATGTTGACATGATTATTCAAAACAAAGCACATGATGATACAACAAACATTGATTTTACTGTACCTGTCGGTGATTTGAATGATGCAAAAAATGTTGTTGATACTTTTGTAAAGGGTAAAGAAATTCAGGCAGATTCCTATAATGAAGATATCTGTAAAGTCTCTGTAGTGGGTGTTGGGATGAAGTCTCACGCAGGTGTGGCTGCACTTGCTTTTTCAACAATGGCAAAAGAGAATATTAACATTAACATGATTTCAACTTCGGAGATAAAAGTCTCTGTCGTCATTGATGAGAAATATGCAGAGTTGGCAGTACGCAGCCTCCATGATGCATATGAGCTAGAAAAGTAGTCGATGCAGATGCCTGATTTTGCCCAATGGAGTCTTGATGCTATCCGTGAAGAAGGCGGAAGTCTCTCATGGCTTGAAGAGTACCGTTTTGAATGGTCTAAAACAACGGCTTTTGCCTTGGAGCAGATCTTAAGTGGCAAAACAGTCATCTTGATTACAGATGAGAAAAGAAAATGGCTAGAACAATACATACTCAGTTCTATTAACAGTGTTTTGCTTGACCGGCCTCTCATTCCTATCATCAGTATAGACAGTATCTACACGCATTACAATAATTTAAGTGGCGGTGAGATGATAGATATGCTTGATGATATGATAGCCCTCTCCTATAAAGATGATTATTTCTTTTGGTACATCGGCAAAGGGGATGATAAGAGAAGTGACATCGCAAAGAGGAAAGATGAGAGTTACTTTTGGATTTTTGATGAAGATTTTAACAATGCTTTTACGCTAAAATCATATGATTCGGTACTTGACATTAAACTCTTGCAACTGTACCGTCTTTTTGATGCCTCTTTGAGTGCTACAATGTTTGGAGAGGTAGATGCAGGCTCTTGACTCCGTACAGGGACATATTTTAATCTCTACAGATATAGAGAATGAGATTGAGAGATTGCAAAATGAGTTAAAACCGCTGCGTGTTGTTAAATTTTTTGAAGAAAATTTCAAAATAGAACATGCAAAACTTGTCACGAAAGAGGCTTACATTAGTGAGTCGCAAACAAAGTACATTATCATTGCCGCTGTTGAATTTACAACAGTAGCGCAAAATTCCCTGCTGAAGCTTCTTGAAGAACCACCGAAAAATATTGAATTTATCATCATCTCCCCTACAAAATCAAATCTACTGCCGACGGTACGCTCTCGCCTTCCGATACTCAAAACGGAGCGCTCCCATGAGAGAGGAGTTTTAGATATGAATCTTGCGAAGATAGATTATAAAGAGATATTTTCTTTTTTAAAAGAGCATGCAAGAGTTTCAAAAAATGATGCAAAAACACTCGTTGAAGAGATCTATTTCAGAGCTACGGTTGTTGATAGACTCATATTGTCCCAACGGCAGCTCGATAATTTTGACAAAGCCTACAGACTGCTTGATCTTAATGCACGTCCACAGTCTGTTTTTGCACTGCTGTTGATGAGTTTCACTGGAGAGCGGGGATGAGAGTAGAAAAACTCTCTTGTGAGATAGATATCAAGAAATATCTTAAAAATCTTGGTGTAGATGGCGGCGGTGTGAATATTTTGGCTTCAAAAGCAAAAGTGCATCTCATAGCTATAAAAGATTTGCATGTAGGTGCTGCAAACATCTTAAAACAGGATGCCCTCTCCATAGGAGCAGATTTGGCAGTACCTCGCGGGACTGTGATAGCAAAAAGTCCAAAGGTGGATTGTCTCCTCATCGCAAGCACAAAAGAGCTTGAAACACTCTCACGCAAAGAACTTGCACAGCCTTTTGGTCTCAAAGAGTTGGCAAAGCAGTTAAAAGTCTATACCAAGATTATAAAGCCGAAAAAAGCGCAGATAATGGGAGTCATAAATGCCAATGACGACAGTTTTTTCAGCGGCAGTCGTTTTGTAAGTTCTGATGCGATTGGCAAGATTGAGCAGATGATAGAAGAGGGTGTTGACATCATAGATATCGGCGGTGTTTCCTCTCGTCCAAATGCACCTTCTGTTTCAGTTGAAGAAGAGCTTGAAAGGGTAGAACCAATACTTGCGCTCATAAAAGAGAAAAAATTGTATGAAAAAACTACTTTCAGTATAGACAGCTATGAGTCTGTGGTAATTGAGCAGGCGTTAGAGAGCGGTTTTTCTATAGTGAATGACATAACAGGTTTAGAGAATGATGAGGTATGCAGAGTTGCTGCGAAGTACCAGGCAAAAGTTGTTATCATGCATATGCAGGGACGTCCACAAAATATGCAAGACAATCCAAGCTATCATGATGTTCTCTATGAGGTGTACTCTTTTTTTCAAGAGCGCATAGAAAAAGCAGAGAGTTTTGGTCTCAAAGATATCATTTTAGATGTCGGTATTGGTTTTGGCAAAACATTGGATGATAATATGGTGCTTTTAAAAAATTTAGAACATTTTTTGTCTCTGCAGAAACCTCTTTTAATCGGTGCTTCACGCAAGTCAATGATAGGTAAACTTTCACCTTCTAAAGTTGAAGAGAGAGTTGCAGGTACTTTGGCGTTGCACTTAGAAGCTTTTAGAAACGGGGCTTCAATTTTACGCGTGCATGATGTCTATGAACACGTGCAGGCGCTACGTGTGCAAGAGGCATTTTTAAAGCTTTAGAGCATTATTCCTTTAATTGTAAAAAAGAGCAGTGCAGCTAAAACAGCAGCAGCAGGAACAGTGATAAGCCACGCAGCAACAATCTTTTTAATAGCATCCCGTTTAACATACTCTACTTTTTGTACTCTTTTTATATGCTTTTTCGCAGATTTAATGAGTTTTTCTTCTTTTTCAATCAGTTTATAAAGTTCGACAATTCTTTTATACTCTTCGACATCTTTCTCCTTTTTAGAAGTAAGAGTTTTGAGCTCACCTTTGAGTGCATTAAGATTGTGTTTTTCATCTTGAATCAGCTCCTGATCCTCTTCAATAGTCGTAGTCGTTTCTGTTAAATGGAGATACTCACGGAGAAAACCAACTCCAAAAACACCACCAATAGCGATGTGTGTGGAACTGACGGGGAGACCAAGCTGCGAAGCGATGATAACGGTGATGGAAGCCGCCATTGCAATGGAAAATGCACGAATTTGATTAAGCTCTGTAATCTCAGAACCGACTGTGCGAATCAGCTTTGGTCCATAGAGTGCAAGACCTATGGCAATACCAACAGCACCCACGCCCATAACCCAAAGGGGAATGCTCGCTTTTGAAGAGATACCACCATTTACAACGGCATCATTGATAGCGGCAAGTGGCCCAATGGCATTGGCAACATCATTTGCACCATGCGCAAAACTTAGTAGTGCCGCTGCAAAGATAAGAGGAATCGTAAAGAGCGTATTGACTGCATCTCTTGAATTTTTCATCTCTTTTTGTGTTGCAAGCTTTGCTTTAAGTAGAAAATATACAACAAGACCAATGATTGCACCAATGATAAGCGCTGTAAGGAAAGGGGGCTTTTGTGTCATTTCAAGAGAGATAAGCGGGATAGTATTGAGTATATCTACAACCTGTGGCCATATCTTCTTGAGTCCTTTAAGGACAAGATAGGTAACAAAAGCCCAAGACATAAATGCAACATAGATAGGAACATATTGCTTTGCAGCTTTTATTTTGTCCTCTTTGAAAACGATTGATTTTTTAATAGCAAATAAAAAGGCAGCTGCAATAATTCCACCTAAAATAGGAGAAATTACCCATGATGCAGCAATCTTGGCCATTGTCGTCCAAGAAACGATGCTAAAACCGGCGGCTGCAATACCCGCACCCATAACGCCCCCGACAATGGAGTGTGTTGTTGAAACAGGCGCTTTCATAGCAGTTGCGAAGTTGAGCCACAGTGCAGCTGCAAGGAGTGCCGCCATCATAGCCCAGATAAAAGGGTCTGGATTGCCGCCAAAAGCTGAGATGTCAATGATACCTTTTTTAATGGTTTTGACAACTTCACCACCGGCGATGAGTGCACCGGCTGCTTCAAATACGGCTGCAATAATAATTGCCATCGTCATAGTCATAGCACGACTGCCAACTGCAGGACCGACATTGTTTGCAACATCATTTGCACCGATATTCATTGCCATATACGCACCGATAAGTGCAGCCACCGCTAAGAACATGTTGTTAGAAATACCGCCGTTACTTAAAAAAGTGTAGGTAAGTACACCAATCATAAAAAAGAGGGCAAAACCTATACGTGTAAAGTCTGTTCCGCTTTTTTTCAGTGCTTCTTTTTCAAGCTTGCTTATCGTTTCTATTTCCATGCTTGCTCCGCATATAAGGTATTAGACTTCCCTCTGAGATGTGTCTAGTGTATGAGAGAAGTCTATTACAAATTATAGAGTGTTTTTACTTGATATATGCTTTTATAATCTCTTGACGCTCTAGTGGTCTGTCCCCTCCGGAACGTCCTGTTGTCGCGACATTATTGAGTTTCATAATTGTCTGCATTGAAGTTTTACCCACTATTTTTCCAAAGATTGTATAGCCACCGTTAAGCCATGGTGCAGGTGCTGTTGTGATGAAAAATTGGCTGCCGTTTGTGTTTGGTCCGCGGTTTGCCATAGCAAGAATACCTGCTTTATCAAAAACAAGATTGGGTTTGAACTCATCTTTAAAATCTTTGTGCCAAATACTTTCACCTCCGCGTCCGCTCTCTGTAGGATCTCCCCCTTGAATCATAAAATTGTGTATGATTCTATGAAAAGCGACACCATTGTAATATCCATTTTTGACATGGGTTACAAAATTCTCTACTGCAAGAGGTGCTACATCAGGAAAAAGTCCCAACTCTATGTTGCCTTGTGTCGTTTTCAATACTACATGCGGATTGGATGCCGCAAAAAGATTGATATTTAGTAGTAATACAAATGTGAAAAATATTTTTTTTATCATGGTTATTCCTCTTCTTTAAAGTTTAAACATACAGAGTTGATACAGTAACGCTCTCCTGTAGGCTCTGGTCCATCAGGAAAAACATGACCAAGATGTGCATCACAGCTTGCGCAACGCACCTCGACTCGGATCATTCCGAGGCTCATGTCTTTTATCTCTGTGACTGCATCTTCGAGCGCTTCATAATAACTCGGCCAGCCGGTGCCGGAATCAAATTTTGTACTTGATTCAAAAAGCGGTGCTCCGCAGCAGATACATTCATAGATGCCTGTTGCTTTATTATCATAATATTTCCCGGAAAAGGGAGCTTCTGTCCCATGTTGACGACAGACAGAAAAAGCTTCTGGGGAGAGTTGTTCTCTCCACTCCTGTTCTGTTTTATTTACTTTCATATGTCTCCTTTAGTCTCTCTATCTCTTGGCAATCTTCTTCATACAAAATCTTCAAGGTTTGCGTAGCTATACTGCATGCATAGGTAATTTCATCTTTATTTCCATAACAGACATCCATTAAAATGACATGTTTTGCATCAATATCGACAATATCACTGTAGGTTGTCAGTAAAAGAGAGTCGAATTTTTGCTCTAAAAGATGTTTTGAAGCATCTATAATCAAGGTTTCGTCCTCAATAAATGAAGATAAATCATCTTTGAGCTTTTCTCTGCTGAGTGTGTTGCTGATTACGACGATTTCACTTGCCTTTGCACTTTGAAGCAGGGAAGAGACAAGGTGTAGCGCTTTTGCATGCGGATTTGTTTTGTAAAAATGAATTTCTCTCTCTTGGGGCAGATAACTCTGTGTAAAAGAGAATGCCAGCTCTTCATTTGCATCATTTACGAGAATCAAATCAGATTTTTTTTGAATATGTTTAAGATAAGAGAGAAAGTTTTGCGGCATGAGATTGGCATCATCACAGATGATTAAGTCTGCTGCATCAAAGCTTTTTTGCATTAACTTCTCATCTATGTAGAGTGCATCATCCAAACGGGGCATTTTTAACTTTGTAAGATGTCTGTTAATCAGTTCCATAGGGGTTAAAATTTCAAATGCCATAAGGTCTATATCTATGATGGCATGTTCTATTAACTCTAAAAAACGCTTATGAAGGATGTCTTTTGAAAGCGTTGTAGGTTTGAGAAGAATAATCTTTTGGCGCTCTTTTTGAAAAAGCTCTTTGAGTGATTTTAAAAGCAGCGTATAGCTTTTTCCACTTTTTGCGGGTGCAGATAAGTTCTGCAGACCTCTTATTTTTGCATCAATAAATGCTGTCTGTGCATCATTACAGAGATGAATCTCTCCGCTGTTTTTGACGATGGCATACTGAATAAAGAGTGTTCCTAAAACGGTATCTGCTGATGGAAGTAAATGATTTTCCGGTGCTGCATTTTGCAGCTTTTTAAAAATTTCAGAACTGTCAGAATCGCTGAAGATAATTTTATCTTTAGGAAGGATGGCCTGTAATGACTCATTTAAGTGCTCATATTCATCAGAACTTAAATTTTCCATTAGCAGGTAGTTAAAAATCTCTACACCGTCATTATGTAGGAGCTCATTAAATTTTTGCTTGATTACAGCATGTGTTTTATCAAAAGCAAGTGTATCTTTTGAATTATCAACGCTCTCAGCCTTGCTCGCCGTTGCATTTTTCAAATCATCATACGACCACTCTTTCATTTCAAATATATAGATACCGCGTAGGTTGTCATATATCATTAAAGGAATGAGATAAGCATTTTTATGGTGAAAAATTTCTTTGTAAGCATAAACGATTAGATTACTGTTTTGTGAAAGTAATTTGATTTTTTTTAGTAGCAGAGAATCAGGGACTATTAAAGTCTCTTCTTTTGCTTTAAAAAATGAAGAAAGGAGTGATAATTTCATTATAGACATAAAATACCGCCATGAAAATGACGATATTTCAACAATTATTTACCAGCTGCAACGCGGTCTTTAAGACCTTTACCAGCTTTAAATTTTGGAACCATTTTATCTTGAGTAGTGTACGTTTTGTTAGTACCAGGTACTGTACCACTTTTACCTTTTTGTAATGCAGCAGCGAAACTACCAAAACCAACTAAAGAAACATCTTCTTTTTTAACTAATGCAGCTGTTACTGCTTCAGTGAATGCTTTAATTGCCGCTTCAGCCTCTACTTTAGTTTTGTAGTTACCAGACTCTTGTACTAATTCAACGAATTGCGCTTTATTCATAGATTTACCCTTGGATTAAAATTTTCCGAATTAAATAATTCAGCTAGAGATACTTTATAGTTTATTTGCTTAAATTTTTCTTCTTTTTGGCAAATTTGAGTAAAAAATGTGATATTTTTGTCTCTTTTAGTCCAGATTTAGCCTGTTTGACGAGTTTTTTGACGTTGAGTGCCGCCGGCTTAGAAATAATTAAAGCTGATAAATCCTTCAATTTTTCATATTTGCTGACACTGTGAATAGATAAAAACACATCCTCTAAGCCATCTCTTTCATTTTTTGTAAGCGCACCCATCTCTACTCCTCAAGCTTGTTGATTTTTCTTACTGCTCGTATAATCTCGTCATCATCCAGTTTCCCTAACATTTTCATAACCACTGCAGCTGCCTGCGGTTTTGCACGACCAAGCTTCCAGTCTTGGTAAGTACGCATAGAAATCCCCAGTTCATTAGCCATATCTTTAAGCGATATCTTCTTGCCATTGTTTTGAGACTCTAATGAGTTATGTAGGATATTAAACAGATCATCAATTTGCATAGAAAGGATTATACGGGTTTAATACTTAAACATACATTTTATTTATGTAAATATATTAAATATTGTATTTAATAGTATAAATATAGAATTATTTATGAATTATATTATATATTAAATAAGTATATTTATATAAATAACACGGTAAACCGTGTATAATTTATAGAGAAGTAGCTATTTTGTAAAAACTGTTTGAAAAATTATTCTATTGTCAGGGAGATTGCGGGAGGGAGCAGGGTGATTTTTTCATCTTTCACTTTGAGATGAAACGGCAGGTAGGCCTTTGTATCTGTTTTATAATGGAGTTCATGATTTTCATCTATGGTAAAGATGATATGATTTAAACCTCTAAAAGGCTGTTCTACCGATATATTCGCCGTTTTATAAGAGTCGGTAATCTTGTTCTCTTCTATTTTAAGAGAGGCTATCTCATCTTCTAAGAGTTTTACCTCTTTGGGTCGAAAGCGCTTTGCCTGATCGAGTCTGTATTTTAGATCTTCAAGCTCTTCTTTTATAAAAGTAATTTTTGCTTTTTGAACAGGAATGTCTCTGTAGTTAATCTTAAAAAGATTGTCTTCACCACTTACAAGCCGTACTGTTATGGAGTTTGAAGCATAGACCTTAAGGTTGTTCTTTGTGTGCCCGATGACAACATCCTGCGCATATATCTGCCCGCCCAAAGAGGACTCGACAGTTACTTTTGTCGCATGTACGACACCGCCTTCTAAGAGTCCTATCTCCGCTTCGTGGCAGCGAAGTGTTCCTTTATGACGGTTTATCTTTGCAAATTTTGCATACTGCTTCGCATCTTGATGTGTCACACCTTTAATATCTAAATGCAGGGCTTCAAGTCTGGAGTGTGCTCCTACAAAGCCCTCAACATGGATGCTCTCTGAAACAAGTTCAACACCTTCTCCTATGGAGTCCTTTGTAGTGTCATGCTGTGCAACAATGATGTCAATGTTGTTCTCTTCATCTTCTGAATCGATGACATGCTTGTTGCGTGAGATCTCATGCAGTTTGAGTCTGTTGTCTACGGAAAGTTTCACTCCGTCATAATGGACATAACCACGGTTGATGCTGATGTAGCGTTTGGAGTTTTTGTCCTCTTGGATACGGATAGATTTTGGGTCAATCTCCACCTGTACGTCATCATTGTTCTGTGCATAGAGACTGTCAATATTTTTTCCGTGCGCATTGAGCCCGTTTCTTCCATAGAGTGGTTTTTTGTACTCTATGAGTATCTCATCTTTATCGACTTCCACTATCATACTCTCGTGCTCTTTTTCTTTAAACCAAAATATCGCCCGACTCTCTCTTGAGACGATAGGCTCGATACCGTCAAAAAGAGGAATCTTTACTTTTTTGGTGAACTTGCCGGCATAGATGTACTTTACAAAACTTTTGAGTGTCTTTTTCATAGATTCATCAAAGAGTTGCACCAAAATTCCATTATACGCTTTTATTTTATTTATATCTCTGTAGAGCACTTTAAGAAGATCAACAGCTGTGTAGAGCTTATGGGGAATCTTTGATTCGGGAGAGAGAATGAGTTTTGGATGTGTTGCATATCTTCCAAAATCAATGGTGTAGATAAGCTCAAGCTCCTGCATCTCTTTTTGCATCGCTGTAATAGTATAGATTTGGCTAAACTCAACATGCTCGTTTACTATTTTGTCTTTGTCGAGGTAGGGAGCAAGCATCTCTTTTGAGTAGTGCTCAAACTCAGGACTGTGAATGTTTTTAAGCAGTGTCTCGACTCTGTTGAGTTTGAAGTCACACTCTGATAGGGGTATGAGATTATCTGTAGCATAACGCTCAAGAGCATCTTTTATATGTTTTGTCTTTATAAGCTCTTTTGTAGGCATATACTAATACTCTAACAAATCACTGTAGTCATATTTTGAAAAATTGAGGTAGAGTTTTCCATTTTGTTTGATGATGCGTACATCTTTGTCATAGACAGCTAAAAATCTTTTTTTGATGATTTTTCTTTGGTATGACTCCAGTTCCAGTTTTTTGAGGTACTCTTTGAGTTCTACTATCTCATCTTCTCGTTTTTTATGCTCTTTTTTACTCTCTGAGCTGACTGTCTCAACATCATGAATTGTTTGAGGAGTCTGCGTGAGCAGTTGAGTGTTCATAAGTTCTAAAATATTTTTGAGCTGTTCATCTTTTTGAGAGTATACCTGCTCTATTTTGTTCATCTCTTCACGTAGCATCTGCTCTTTGTCATCGATGAGTTTGTCGATTTTTGTCTCAAGTTGAATAATTTTTTCTTTGAGCTGATGGTTCTCTTTTTGGTAGAGGGAAAGAACCATCGCAACAGTTGTTTTTGGTTTTTGCGGCATCTGCTTTACCTCTTTTTGCTCTTTTTTTTCTTGGTGAATTTCTTCTCTTTTTTGGGGCTCAAGAGAACTCCGTGTTACTATAATGTAGGTAACGCCATCTTCGATAATATAGTTGAGTCTTTTTGCACGCAGTTTGGAGTTTATCATCTCTTTGGACATTTTAAAATGTTTTGAATACTCGTCTAAAGTCAGTCTCATTCTTACTCCTTGGGTTTTGCAGCTATTAAAATTTATATTTTGGAGGGGTAATTATACCTGATTTTCTCATCCATACTAAATAGCCCCGTTTCGTCATGCGGTGTTTGTCTTTAAAAACATACGCTTCGGAGTGTTTGAACTCTCTTCGTTGCAGCAGTTCCTCATAATCTTTTCGCTTTGAGAGAAATTTTTTGAGATTATCATAGGCTGCATCAGAGACCATGACAGTCGAGATGGTGAAATCTTTGAGTTCAAGGTAGCGTGAGCAGTCGTTGAGTCCATCACCTATGAAGTTCTTATGTCCTAAAATATCTCTAAACTGATTGACCCCTCCGGTATGTACTGCGATGCGAATGCCGTGAAAGTAGGGAAACATCTTTGCAATCTGATCCGAAAAGTGGTTGAAACTCAGCCCTAAAATAACGCCGTAGCCTTTGTACTTTGGATTTAAAATACAGTAAAAACCGTCGCCTGTAGGAATGAATCCCATAATGAAAGTCTCAAGAACGATGTCAGAGTGTGAGAGCATCTTTTCGATGACCTTTCGGTAACTACGTGTCAAAAAAGAGATAATCTCAAGCTGCTGTTTGGAGTCGAGTTTGGAAAAGTTAATAACATCTATGAGGACGATGTCTGTTGTTATCTCTCTGTATGCTGCCATCTAAAATTCTTTGTTTTTAAGGATTTTAACATAAAGTTGTTTTAAATGAACTATATATTATAATAGACTTCTTGCATAACCTAGATAAATCTCAGAGGGAAGAAAAAAAGATGAAATTGTGCAAAATCTTTTTTGTAGCGTAGCCATAGCTACGGTGAGAAAAAGTTTTGTGCAAGTTCGCTTTTTTTATCCCTCCCTTTGGGCAATTTATAGAGAGCTTTACTCTGCGTTAGATAACCTTCACCGTAGCTATGGCTACGCTGAAGAACATCTGTCTTGATTAAAACTCTCTATAAAATGCTGAGATATATCTAGGTTATGCAAGAAGTCTAATTTCAAAATTAAATTTTTTAGGAACGTATTATGAGCAAAGGTGTTTTAGATATTGTTAAACCGGGTGTTCTTTTTGGTGATGATGTCCAAAAAGTGTATAACCATGCAAAAAAAGAGGGTTTCGCTATTCCTGCGGTCAATGTAGTAAACAGTGACTCTTTAAACGCTGTTTTAGAAGCTGCTGCAAAGGCAAACTCTCCTGTGATTATTCAGTTTAGTAACGGCGGTGCATCTTTTTATGCTGGAAAAGGTCTAAGCAATGAGAATGAAAGAGCTGCCATTACTGGTGCTGTTGCCGGTGCAATTCATACACACATGATGGCAGAAGCGTATGGGGTTGCCGTCATTTTGCATACTGACCATGCGTCTAAAAAACTTCTACCGTGGATAAATGCACTCCTTGAAGCAGGTGAGGGGTACTATGCTACACAGGGCAAACCACTCTTCTCTTCGCATATGTTAGACCTCTCCGAAGAGCCTATTGAAGAGAACATTGGTGTATGTAAAGCCTACCTCGAGCGCATGAGTAAAATCGGTATGAGCATCGAGATAGAACTTGGCTGTACAGGCGGGGAAGAAGATGGCGTTGACAACACAAACATTGACAATGCACTTCTCTATACACAGCCGGCAGAAGTTGCTTTAGCCTACAAAGAGCTGAATGAAATTTCTTCTAACTTTACAATTGCTGCATCTTTTGGAAATGTCCACGGAGTCTATAAACCAGGAAATGTACAGCTCACGCCCAAGATCTTAGATAACTCTCAAAAATATATTGTAGAGAAATTCAATACAGATGAAAAACCTGTAAACTTTGTATTTCATGGGGGTTCAGGATCTCTTCCTTCAGAAATAGAAGAAGCAATCGGTTATGGTGTCATCAAAATGAATATAGATACAGATACACAGTGGGCAACATGGGACGGTGTACGTCAATATGTCGCTAAAAACCATGATTATTTGCAAGGACAAATCGGAAACCCAGAGGGTGAAGAGAAACCAAATAAAAAATATTATGACCCTAGAAAATGGCTGCGCGCAGGTCAGGAATCTTTAGTAGAACGTGTTCTTCAGGCTTATAAAGATTTGAATGCGATGAATAGAAACTAAGGTTTTCTCTTAGTTGCTATTTCTTCAGCTCTGTATGAATATCTTCTATAAAGTTTAAATGCGGGTGCTTTGCATAATGTTTGAAGAGCAGTTGGTTGAGTTTATTAAGGTTAAATCTCCAATATTTTTCTTTATCGAACTCTTTATGCTGGAGCATTTTTTCGTGTAGCTCTTTTGCATCAGGTGTCTCTTGTGCATCTGCTAAAACTTTGTGCATAATGTCTACAAGGTACTCATGCGAATCCTCTCCTCTGTCATCATCTTCAAGTGTATGATTCTTCATAAACGGATAGACTTTCCATATGCTTAAAACCGTCCCTGTTACAAAAGCCACCATCATCCATGTTGATAAAGAGATATCCATTAAAAACCTTTTTTTCAGATTTTAGTGCATTCAAGCTTAAGAGTCAAGACTTTGTATTTCCAAATTTAGAAATTTTGAGTGCTTGTTCTAATAAAATAGTATAAATAGCTCTTCCGCCTAAAGCATTGACGGTGATTACAGCTACTAAAGAGGTGATTAGTAGTGGCATTAAAAGGTTAAAGCTGCTTGTCATTTCTGCAACAAGTATAATTCCTGTGAGGGGAGCGCGGACAGTAGCGCTAAAAAGAGCACTCATCCCAACAACAGCAAATACTATAGGTTCTATATGCAAAAAGGGCAACAGATTGTTGCTAATAATACCAAAAGAGACACCAAAAAGTGTACCAAGTGCAAGCATGGGAGCAAAGATGCCTCCGGGAGCACCTGTTCCGTATGAAATCATTGTAGTTAAAAAGCGGACTGCAAAGAGAATAAGTAAACTTTTTAAACCCAACTCTTGATTTAACGCAGCGTGAATAACCTTGTAACCTTCCCCGACACTATATGGATAAGTATAAAAAAGCAAGCCTATAATAGCACCTATAAACAGGATTAAAAGATTAAATTTCCAACCATTAAATTGTGCTATACGATTTGTAAAAGTTACCAAGTATTTATTGAAAATAAATCCTAGAAATCCAAAAAAGATACCAAAAGGGATAAATATCCATAACTCATAGACATTAGGAAGATTGAGCTTGTCTACGGGAATAGAGATAGTGTTACCGATGAGAATATGCAGGGTAATAATGCTTACAACTGAAGTGGTAATAACACTTTTAGCTGTTATATAGTTATATTTTATCTCTTCACGCATCTCTTCAAAGACAAAAAGTATACCTGCAAGTGGCGCATTAAATGTTGTTGCAAGACCGGCTCCTGCACCAGCTGCAATTAAGATGTTTAGACTCTCTTTATCAAGTGTAAATATTTTAGATATTATATGTCCCAAAGCACCGCCGATTTGGACAGATGGACCTTCTCTACCCATCGACATGCCTCCACCAATGGAAAGTATACCTCCAAAAAACTTTACCACTATGAGTCGTATACCGCGCATTGTCATCTTATTGCCAATGACGCCTTCGATGTCTTGTATACCACTGCCTGCTGCATCTGGGGAATATTTTTTTACTATGTATACAGAGAGAAAAAGCATGATAGCAGTTAGGAACATATAAGGCAGATATATATAGGTATGCCAAGGCCATATTTTTTCTATCATTTGAGATTTATGAAAAAGTATCCAGTCAATAGAGATATGAAACAGCGATACAATTAAACCGACACCTATTCCAATAATAACTGATGAAAAAAGTATTAAAAAAATTTTATATTTCTTATTATTCATATATTAAACTTTAAAGTAAAATGATTCTTCTGTCAATTATATATAATTTTTGATAAAATAGCGTACTATGAATGATAATAATGATAAAGTATTTACAAAACCGATAAAAAAACAGTTTGAATTTGATGAAGAAGTTGCGGCTGTCTTTGATGATATGCTTGAGCGTAGTGTCCCTTTTTATAAAGAGAGCCAAAAAATCACAAAGTTTTTTGCCTTAAAAGCGCTGCGTGAGGATGGGGTTTTATATGATTTGGGATGTTCAACTGCTTCTTTGCTCATAGATATTCACAGAGATTTAGAGCTGCGTGCAGATTTGATAGGTCTGGATAACTCTACTGCGATGCTTGCACGTGCACGAAGAAAAATAGAAGCCTTTGGTGCTGCTGTTACTGTTGCAGATGCAGACATTTTGAGTTATGACTATAAAGAAGCCGATGTTTTTATCTCTAACTATACGCTGCAGTTTGTTAGACCTTTGGTGCGAGAAGAACTGCTCAAAAAGATTGCCAACAATTTGCGAGATGAGGGTCTCTTTATTTTTAGTGAAAAAGTAATCTCACATCATCCCAAATTAAATAAAGATTTGATAGAGTGTTATTATGACTTTAAAAAAGAGCAGGGATATTCTGAGTATGAAATCATGCAAAAGCGTGAAGCATTAGAGAATGTTCTTGTTCCTTACAGTGAAGAAGAAAACATTATAATGGCAAAGAATGCCGGCTTTTCACACTGTGAAGCAGTGTTTCGCTGGGCAAATTTTGCTACATTTATAGCTATAAAGTAGAGAATAT
The DNA here is from genome assembly GCA_027019325.1 of Sulfurimonas sp. Lineage (GTDB taxonomy): Bacteria > Campylobacterota > Campylobacteria > Campylobacterales > Sulfurimonadaceae > Sulfurimonas. The sequence goes on along the minus strand of JALUWT010000156.1, from coordinate 8,294 downwards.
GAAATTTTTTATACATTATGTTGCACTATCTGTTTTTATACTCTTATTACAGGGGTGTATGGCTGAGAAGCCTGTTTCTGTTGTTAAAACAGATACGCAAGTCCAAGAGACCAAACAGGCACAGCCTCCTGTAAAAGAGCAAACACAAGAGAAGCTCACGCAGCACTATACATTGCAGGTCAATGCACCCAAAAATGCACGCATAAGAGTCTTAAATATCAAACCAAGATACCATGACAATATGATGCTTGAGATGGGAAAGTATCATATTGAAGTGACAAAAAAAGGGTACCAGAAGTATAAAAAATGGATTCTGTTGGAGAATAATCTTGTGCTTAATGTCAAACTTCAGCTCAATAAAAATCCTTATGATACAAGTTATTTCAAGTATGTGACAAAAATCGAGTGGAAAAATCATAATGAAATTTTTTCTTTGCAGTATGATAGTAAAAGTAAACTCATCTGGGCAATGCAGAGTGCTTATGTAGACTATATTATACAGAAAAAACCGCGAACAATTTTAAAAGATGCTGTTTTTGCAAAAGGTATTCCTTGGCCAAAAGTTTATGAAACAAAGATAAACACCTTGATATACAACGGCCATTTTAGATATCGCGGTAGAAATTTTTTATTTAAAAACAAAAATGAGGTGACACTCTATAGAGCTGGTGTGAAAAATCAAGCGGGGAAGAAAGTGGTACATTTAAGTAAGCTGCAAACAAACTCTATGATAAATTATTGGAGACTGCCTAAGGAAAAAGAGCTGCTTACTTCCAACCCTTTTAAAAAGTACCAGAAATATTTTCAAATAAAATACAGTAGATATAAGCATGTGCGATTTAACCTGCCGATTCTCTGTACAAAACTCAAAAAGAACTCTTTTTATTCAAACTGTAGTGTTGCCTATTCTTATAACAAAAGAACAGCTTTATATGATGGAAGAAGAATCAATCAGGCAAAATATGCTGATGCTAAAGATGGTCTTTATTTCGCCCTAAACCATGCGAAAAACTTCGCACTTGTAACACCGGTAAGAGCCGTCGCAACGGAGTATGACAGAATTATATTTAACACAAAAATTACGCCAGTGCAGAAACTTGCGGCTTTAACAACGCTGCTAATTAAAGAAAAAGTGCAGAAAAAACGGCTCAATGTAAGAACTATTGCTAATGCAATGGCATCTCAAGCGATGCATATGATTTTTGGAGATCCTAAAGTTTATGGAGGAAAGCTCTATGCTTCTTCAAATGAATTTAGTAGAAATATTCGAGTATCGAAACAGAGAAGAAAAATCAGCACAGCTCTTTTTAGTGTGAAAAATGGGAATCTTCACCTAAAAACATTACGCTAGGCTACCAAACATTTGAAGTTGCTTCAGGCTTTTTCTTTTTGATGAGCTCTTTCACCTCTTTTTTCATCTCTTTATAAGTGATAACATCATCATCGCCACACTCTTTATGGTAGTAGCCCTGCAGGTCATAGTACTCTTTACAGTCGCTGTAGTATTTTGCTGAAATGCCATGCTTATTGACACAGCCGGAGAGAAAAAATGTTGATAATATAAGTGCAGATAGGAATAAAATTTTTTTCATATTTTTAAATTAGCAAGTTTTATACCTAAACTTTGAAACTTCCTTTGCTTTTACATAAGTCTGTTAAAAAGCACTCTTCGCACTTGGGATTTTTCGCTGTGCAGATGTAACGTCCAAAGAGTACCATTCCCTGATGCAGTGCATGGAGGTCATTTTTAAACTTTTTGACCAGTGTCGCTTCTGTTGCGATTGCTGTTTTGTCATCACTTAGTCCCAGCCTGTGCGCGACACGAAAAACATGCGTATCGACTGCCATAAGATTTGCACCGGTATACTCTATCATAACGACATTGGCGGTTTTTTGCCCGACACCGGCCAGTGTTTGGAGTTCTTTTACATCCATAGGAATCTCTCCCTCATAGACTTCTTGAACACGCTGCGCCATTTTTATAATGTTTTTTGCTTTATTATTGAAGAATGAACAGCTATTAATGAGGCTCTTTACATCTTCAATATCTGCTTCTGCCAGCTCTTTTGGAGAAGGATACTTCTCAAATAGGGGCGGTGTTATAATATTTACGCGCTTGTCTGTACATTGTGCTGAGAGTGCTACGGCAATGACCAATTCATAAGCATTTTTATAGGCTAATTCGGTAACTGCATCACTGTATCTCTCAACAAATCTTTTGTGTATTTCTGCTATCTCTTTTTTTGTTGCTCTTTTCATAAAAGCCATTTTATCCTTTTTTTGTGATATAATCAAAATTACGACATTTTTTGGGGGATAACAGAATGGGATTTTTTTCAATGATTTTTGGTTCTAAGGAGCAAAACCGTACACCGATTGTAGTAAAAGATGATGTTTCACATTATTTAGACAATGATTTTTTTAAATATATAGTGGATACAAATGACAGTATGGCACTCTGTTTTTTAGAGGGTGAAGGATGGATATGGGCAAATAAAAGATTTTTTGCAACTATGTCTTATCATGACATTAGTGATTTTAAAAGAGAAAGAGAGAGCATTAGAGATGTCTTTTTGAATGAAAGCGAAGAGATATTTACAGAATCCGACAAAAGCTGGCTTGATTACATAAAAAAATACAAAAGTGACGGGTACCGTGTTAGTATCGCATCTAAAGATGCAAGTGAAATTCTCGTTATTGATGCCTATTGTCACATCTACCCCTACAATAAAAATCTTTATATTCTTGAGCTCAGAGATGTAACGGCACTGCATAAAGCCAAGCTCAAAACAAAAGAGATTGAAAAACTCAAAACAAAATTTTTGGCAAACATCGGACATGAATTTAGAACACCGATGAATGGTATTTTAGGCTTTGTTGAACTTTTAAAAGATACAGATTTAAATAAAAAGCAGCTTGAATATATTAACATGATCTCTAAATCTTCTAAAAGTCTGATGAGAAACATCGAAACACTTTTAGATCTTTCACAACTTCAAGGTGGTCGTCTTGAACTGCAAAAAGAAGAGTTTAACCTACTTCCTGAGATTGAAAAATTAGCCTACCATTTCTATAAAGTTGGTGAAGGAAAAGGAGTTAAAGTACTCTCTTTCATTGATCCTAAAATACCGCAAAAACTTACAGGAGATGTGAACAAAATCCTGCAGATTATGAATGCAATCACTCAAAATGCCATCAAATTCACACCACGTGGTGGTAAGGTTGTTTTAGAAGTAAAGGTTTTAAAGCGTGCACAAAGTGGAGCATGCAGTATTGGGTTTGGCATCAAAGACAATGGAAAAGGAATATCTGAAGAGCAGATAGCTTTTATGTATGAGCCATTTACGGCAGGTAATCATGCAGATCAGAGAATGGGTGTAGGACTAAGTCTTTCCCATGGACTTACAAAATTAATGGGTTCTGAGTTACGCATAAGCAGTGAAAAAGAGAGTGGTACATACGTAAACTTTGTGCTTGATTTTAAACACTCTGAAGGTCAGAATTATAAAATGATGCCAAAGAAAAAAGTAAAAGTACTGCTTCTTGATAATAGTCGAGTCGATGAAGCAAACTTTTTAACGATTTATCTGCGTGCATTTGCCATTGATGTTATTAAGTCAAATCTGCTTGATGACACGCTTTATGATGATGTCGATGCGCTCTATATTGTCGCAAATCAAAATGACTCTTCTTGGATGCTTGAACTGGGCACTTACTCGAAAAAAGCGCCTATTACACTGCTCCTTGGAGAAAATGAAAAACTGCAGACGAAGCTTACGCACATAATCGATGAAGTTGTGCATAAACCCTTACTGCCTAGCAATATGGCAAAACATCTCTACTCAGTGCATAAGTTTGAGCAAAAGGTTGAGGAGACAAGTGAGTTGAATCTTAAACATAAAATCAAAGCTTTAGTAGTGGAAGATAATATGATTAACCAAAGACTCATTCAGATACTACTCCAAGAGTATGATATTAAAGTGTCAACTGCGGCTAACGGGCTTGAAGCTGTTGATATGACGAAGAAGAGCAATTTTGACATTGTATTTATGGATATAGATATGCCGGAGATGAATGGAATTATTGCAACGAAACAGATAAAAGAGAGACTGCCAAGAGGAGAAAAACTACCGATTGTAGCATTGACTGCCATGGCTATGGAGGGTGACAGAGAGATGCTGCTTGGTGAAGGTCTTGATGATTACCTCTCAAAACCGCTTTCACGTGAAAAATTAGAGACTATTTTAGATAAATATCTTACTTTTGCTATGTAAAGTTGTATTTGTTTAATGATTGTTAATATATTCTTATTACACTTCTTATAACCAAATTATAAGGAACTATAATGAATAAAGTTACAATTTTACTCTCTGCTTTACTACTGACAGGAGTAATTGCATCAGCAAAAACTCTCGTAAGCGTAAACGGCAAACCAATTACACAAGAAGAGGTTGACCAGGAGTTGATGCAGGCGACACAGGGAAGATTTAATCAAGTCCCTGCTGATAGACAAGCAGCATTCAGACAGCAGGTTCTACAGCAGCTTATCGGTAAAGAGTTGATTTATGATAATGCTAAAAAAACAGGTATCACAAAATCTGCAGAGTACAAGCGTGAGTATAAAAAGCTTGAAGAGCGTATGAAAAAAGAGCTTGCTATTCAAGTATGGCAAAAAAAGCTTCTTGATGGCATTAAGATCTCTAACAAAGAACTCAAAGATTATTATAAAAAGAACATTGATGAGTTTAGAGAAAAAGAGTCTGTACACGCACGTCATATTCTTGTAAAAACAAAAGCTGAAGCAGAAAAAATCATTGCACAGTTAAAATCACTAAGCGGTGAAAAACTTAAAGAAAAGTTCATAGCACTTGCAAAAAAAGAGTCAACTGGACCTAGTGGTAAAAATGGTGGTGATTTAGGTTATTTTTCAAAAGGACAAATGGTTCCAGCTTTCAATGAGAAAGTATTTTCAATGAAAAAAGGAACGATTACAAAAGCACCCGTAAAGACACAATTTGGGTACCATGTAATCTATCTTGAAGACAAAAAACCATCTATGACAAAAAGTTTTAATGATGTAAAAACATTCATTGAACAACGTATGAAAATGGAAAAATTTAAAGCTGTAATGAAGAAAAAAATGGATGAATTACAGAAAAAAGCTACTATCAAGTAAATATTTATGAAAATCTCTCCTCTGTCTAAAATCACTTTAGACGGTAGAGAATTTCTTGTGAAAAGAGATGATCTAATCGATCCTTTTTTAGCAGGGAACAAATACAGAAAGCTCTATACTCTCCTTCAAACTCCAATAGAAAAATACACTACAATTATCTCTTATGGCGGCACGCAATCTAATGCAATGCTTGCTATTGCTGCAATGTGTAAAACAAAGGGATGGAAGTTTATCTACTACACCAAACCCCTCAGCACTCAGCAAAAAGAGTCCTCTGTTGGCAATTATGCCAATGCTCTTGCCTTAGGTATGGAGCATAGAGAGATAGAGCATGCACTCTATAGGGATTGCATCGCTTCGCTGCGTCTTAACCTTGATGAAGCGACTTTTTTAGTTGATCAGGGAGGTGCTGTTGTGGAAGCTCAAAAGGGTTTGGAAGTTTTAGCAGATGAGCTGCGTGAGCAGTTAAATGCACACCCGGAAATAAAAGCAGTGGCTACACCCTCTGGAACGGGTACTACCGCATTTTTTTTGGCGCAGGCACTTCCTGAGTACAGAGTCTATACAACACCCTGTGTCGGTGATGCTGCTTACCTCAAAGAGCAGATGCACGCACTTGGTGATATGCCAAAGAATCTCTCGATTTTACAACCAAAGAAAAAGTACCATTTTGCAAAACCGTATGAAGAGTTTTATGCGATGTATGAAAAATTAAAAGGAGAGGGCATAGAGTTTGACCTGCTCTATGCACCGGCTATGTGGCAGGCACTCTTAGAACAGACGGAGGAGAAAATTCTCTACATCCATAGTGGTGGCGTGAGCGGTAATGAGTCTATGCTTCAAAGATACAAGGTGAATTAGGGATAACTTTGTACTTGCTATCTCTTAGACACTCAATCTTATTTTATCAGTAGTGAACTGGTGTATAAGCATTTGTATTAAATTTTGATAGGGAATAGAACTTTCTAGTGATTTTCTCTTTAGTTCATATAAATTGCTTTTTTCTTTTGATGTTTGATAATTGATTGCAGTTCTCCAGTACGCTCAGTAATATTATCTTTACCTTCCCACTCTCCATTTTCTATTCGTTCCTCGTATTTGTTGTGTGTTTCAGGTCACTTTCCATCTTTGTCTAACTCTTGAAGTAACATATCAAAATCACTCTTATATGATTTGTCTTGAATAACTTTATATTTTTTAAATTCACTAACAGCAAACTCTTTTGCAATTACGGCTGTGACTTTTCCAGCATTTTGTAAAATATCTCGTTCATTAAATTGTAAAAAAGCATTTAATTTTTGACTCCAATCTTTCATGGTCATTGGTATATTTCTCTCTGCTTGGTCTTCTGCATAATCAAGATACATAGTTACAATTCTATTGAGTGATTTTATCTCATTTTGTTCTAGATAGTTTTTAGCTACAACAACATCTGATTTTAATATCTTTCCATTGGGTGCTTTTTTCCAATTTCTAAGTCCCATAAATTCTTTTTTATGGTCTGCTCTTTCAAGCAACAATTCAGATGCAGTATGACCATGAATAGCCCAATGAAGTTTGTTTTGAACAGTAGCAAAAAATTCTTGTGTAGTTGGTGCTTTAAAATCATAATCAAGAGCAGTCGCATAAATGTCTGTGATTTGTTGATAAAAGTTTCTTTCACTCTCTCGTATATCTCTTATTTCTAATATTAAATCTTTATAGTATTGAGGGTTTAGATAACTTCCATTTTTTAATCTTTCATTATCAAGTACATAACCACGAGTTGTAAAAGTTTTTAAAACTTGTGTCGCCCATCTTCTAAATTCTGTAGCTTTGTTTGAGTTTATTCTATATCCTAGTGAGATAATCACTTCTAAATTATAGTGTTTTGTATTGTAGTTTTTACCATCATTTGCAGTTATTAGGAATTTCCTAATAACTGAATCTTCTTCTAATTCATCGGTTTTAAATATATTTTTTAGATGTTCATTTACAGTTGCTACATGTACATCAAAAAGTTTAGCTATAAGTTTTTGAGTAAGCCATACAGTTTCATCTTCTACTTTTACTTCTATGGTATCTTGTCCGTTAGTAGCTGTAAAGATTAAAAACTCTGCTGTTGAGTTTCTTATTGTTAAGTTTTTATTCATTATATATTAACCTCATAATTACAAGCTTTAAGTTCTCTTATTAACTGTTGCTTCCATCCACTAGCTGAATCCAAAGGTGTATAAACTACGCCACTTATATCACTAGGTGTTTCTATTTCCCCTTTTACTAAAGCACATACATTTTTTCTTCCAATTTCTGCCATTAAATAACCATGTTCAAATACTACATTTTGTCTTGCTCTATATTTTGCCAAGGCAGTTTCTTTTGCACTTTTTCCTTTATCACATGGAGTATATAAAACAATTGCAAAATTAGCTTCATTTGTATAGTATTCTATTTTTTCAATAATTGTCATACCGTTGTTAGCCTGTTCATGTAGTATTATCGTTTCTAATCCTATTTGCTCAATAAATCTAGCTACTTCTTGTTTTGTTTCATTATCATGTCCATGTACTATAAAAACTTTGTTTTTAACTTTTAGCATATCTGTTTCTTTTATATTTTGTTCTTTTTCAATTATTACTGTATTAGTATCAACTGTATAGGATGAATTTAATAAATTAAAAATAGGTTTAACTTCTATAATATCAATTCTTTTAAAATCTTCAGGTATAGCACTACCTCCACTTCCTTCTAAGAATGTTTCACATATATATATTATTTTTAGATATTCATTGTCTATTTCAAAAGCATATTGTGAATTTTCCAATGCTTTATCTAGTCTTTGTTTTAAATCTATAGTTGAGATTAATTCTCTACTTGCATCCGCATTATAATGATTGTTAACATTCATTTTATCGTTTATAAATTCAAATAAACTATTAAATTTATAATGTAAATATGAAAAAAGATAAGTTAAATCATCACTAGATATATCAGAATAAAATGGTAAAAACTTATTTATATTTTCTATATAGTCTGTTGGTGGTTCCTTCTAAAAAAGTGTGGGTAAACCACCATCTAAATCTCCCTAAATTTACTATTAACCATAGAAAAGTCTAATTTCCCTGTCAGCAAATATACG
>JALUWT010000155.1 GCA_027019325.1 Sulfurimonas sp. | reverse complement strand
GATTCTTCATTTGGAGGAGAAATGAGTATGGAAATAAAAGTACCACTGAGAATAATGCCAGTATTCATCGCAAATGGAACTACGATTGAAAAAATATCATTACTGTCAAAAAACATAAAAGGATTAACATTAAAACTCTTCCAATATAAATACATATTTACTATAGCTGTTGATATTAATATTGTAGACATGAATACAAACAGATATCGAATTTCTTTATTCATTACTCATTTCCTTACTACTTCTAACGGTTGACTCTAGCGAATAAGTTGCCGCTAGGTAACTTATTCACTACGAGGTTTTGTTAGCACTTTCAGTTTGTGTTGCATAGTTTATAATAGCTTTGGAAATTTTTCAAATGTTCATCTGATGATAAATGAGCATTAGGCTGTGCAATGACTGTATAGTTTAAATTATTTTGAATTAAACTTTTTTCTATTGTTTGTGCAACACCTTTTCCAATAACTATAATGTGATTGGGTTTAGCATCTAAAATAATGTTTTTTGTATAGCCATCCCAAGATTTTGAAATTATTTCAGGCATATTTTTAGGTTTTTCCCCATTATCATAAAGAGCTGCTATACTTGTATCAACAAGCCATATTCCTAACTCTTTCATCTTATTGAGAGTGTCGATTTTATTTTTTATTCGTTCATCAAAATATGTTGAAGATTGAATAGGACGAAAACACTTATTGCTTTTAATATCATTAACACAACTGTAAAATATTTTCCAAAACTGAGGTGTTCCATCTCTTTTTGGATGTAAAGAGTTTTTTGTTAAACTTTTCTCTCCATAAGCTAAACAATACACAAACTTTGAATATTGTTTTGGATAATCTTCAAGAGTGTCTATATCAGGAAGTTCTATTTTCATTTCTTCAAGACTTGTAAAGACATGCGATTCAGCAAGTAAAATCACTTTAACATCTTTTGGTTTCCAAAACTTACGATATTTTTCAACAAGTTCAACAGATGAAAAAGATTCAATATTTTCAAAAATATCTTTTATCTCATTGTATGTAGCTTCTAATGCTCGATTCAATTTCTTCCTTCTGTGGTGCTAACGGTCGAAGATAGCCGATAAGTTGCCGCTAGGTAACTTATCGGCTACTCTGTCTTGTTATGTGTGTGCTTGTAGTGGAAATCTTTCAGGATGTTCTATCATCTCTAAACTTAAATCTACGTCCAAGTTTTCCCAATAAAGATGACCTTCT
>JALUWT010000154.1 GCA_027019325.1 Sulfurimonas sp. | reverse complement strand
GTTGATTAGTTACATCCCCATCTATTGCCGGTACGTGAGGGTAGAAGTTTTCCAGCATTAAGGCATCTATTTTTGTCTTGTCTTTATCTAGCACAACAAATCGGTAGTTGTTTTCATGAATACGGTTGATAATACTTTTGATAACGCTGTTATAGCCAAGCATAATGTAAAAAGGTTCAGTTAAAGCATGCACCTGCCTGTTAAAACGATTTCGCTGTATAGCCTTACGAAGCGCCTCATCCTGAATAAGTGCGACAATGGAACCGATGGCATAAAACCAGCCAATAACAGTAAGGTAGATAATTCCGCTGACCCAGATTCTTTGTGAATAGGTAAAAGTGTAAGGGGCTTCACCAAAACCGATGGTACTTGCCATGTAACTTACAAAATAAAAAGCATCAAAAAAGCTCATACGATATATATGACCCTGATCATCTACACCGTCGATAAGTGTTAATCCCAAGATAGCGATAGCGAAAGTGACAATAATGACAAGAAAGGGTATTCTTAGACGTTTAAGAACAATCCAAAAAATTTGATCATTCATGGCTGGTTGTTATCTTTTAGATTTTACGGTGTCACCGATAAACAATATAACAGAGACGATGTTTGCCAAGAGTGCACCACCAGAGAGGGAGACAATGGCTGTAGTAGCTTCAGCTCCTAAATTATGGTAGACATAATAAGCGATAGTCCAAACAGTAGCAGAAGCAATGAGTTGAATATCTGCAACCAAACTTGTTGCAAGTAAAACGGCTCCAAGTTGTGTTTTGTCTCCAAGTTTTAAAACAGTGGCTATGAGATTGACAACGATGGCTGCAAAAAGCTCATAGGCACTGTGGTCGATGAGAATTTCAGGATTTCCATAAAAAAACCCAAAGTTTACAGTCATCGCCAGGATAAAGAAAAAACCGGAGACAATTTTGTGCATATTCATACAAGTAATCCTTCAGTAAAATAAATAGTATTACAAGTATACTATGTTTCAAGTTAAAAAAAAACAGTGAGGGTTAGAATGAGCAGAGCAAAAGGTAATATTGCAGAAGAGAGAGCCTGTGCATATCTTTTAGAAAATGGCTATTACATTGTTGAGCGTAATTTTTACTCTCGATTTGGAGAGATTGACATCATCGCCAAAAAAGAAGATGCTCTGCATTTTGTTGAGGTAAAAAGTGGTGAAGATTATGAACTTGCCATTCAAAACATTACGCCTACAAAACTCTCACGCATCATAAAAACTGCCAATGTCTACATGAAGAAAAATGGGTATGATGGAGACTTTTGTCTTGATGCAGTAGTTGTGACACCATTAAGTGTAGAGATAGTTGAGAATATAAGTCTATGAATTAGAAATTATAATAATTCATTGCTGTTTTTATTTTTTTTCGATAGCATACAAATAACTTATATAAAGGTTATTTCTGTATGCACAAAAAAAATTATGTCAATGATGTCACGACACTCAATCCTGTCAAAGTAAAAGGTATTCTTTACCCTCAGACTACTGCAGAAATTCAAGAGATTGTAAAAAATTATAATAAGATATCCATAGGTGGTGGCCACTATAGTATGGGTGGACAAACCGCTGCAAAAGACTCCATTCATATAGATATGAGAGAATATAATAAGGTGCTTTCTCTTGACATAGAAAAAAAAGAGATTACGGTTAATGCAGGGATTACGTGGAAAGCAATTCAAAAGATTATTGATGTGCATGATTTGTCTATTTCTATTATGCAGACATATTCCAATTTTACTGTAGGTGGCAGTGTCAGTGTCAATGTCCATGGTAGATACATAGGCGCAGGTCCTTTGGCTCTTTCTATTAAAGAGTTTAAGTTCATAGATGCCAATGCCAAAGAGCAAACGGCAAACAAAGAAAAGGGCAAAAAATACTTTGAAATGCTTGTCGGTGGATACGGAAGTATAGGTATTATTACCGATGTTACCTTGAAGCTAGAAACAAACACGAATGTGAAACAGCATAACAAAAAGATGAGTGTTCGTGAGTATTTAAGCACTTTAGAGAGCATTACAGCGGATGAGCGCTCCATCTTTCATAATGCGGACATTTATCCGCCACATTACAACAGAGTAAACTCTGTCACATGGATGGCAACAGAAGAAGATCTAACTGAAAAAAAACGTATTCAGAAGGTCAAAAAATTCTATCCCTTAGAGATGTATGCCCTTTGGGCAGTCTCTTCAACTCCTTTTGGTCCACTTCGCAGGGAGTACCTGTATGACAGATTGATATTTACAAAAAAGAGAATTTTTAAGAGAAATTATGAAGCGAGTTATGATGTAGCCGAACTCGAGCCGCTTACTCGTAAAAATAGTACCTATGTTTTACAGGAGTATTTTATTCCAAAAGAGAATGCCCAGATGTTCATTGAAAAAGTTGCAAAAGTTTTTAGAGAATATGATGCCAATATTTTAAATATCTCGATTCGACACTCTGTAGCGAACGAAGATTCTTTGTTAAGTTGGAGTAGAAGTGAAGTGCTTGCTTTTGTGGTCTATTATAAGCAGGGCACATCACAAAAGGAAAAAGATGTAGTTGCTGTTTGGACACGCAAAGCCATTGATGCAACTATCGAGGAGCAGGGTGCCTATTATCTACCATATCAGCCTCACGCAACGAAAGAACAACTCGTGCAAGCCTATCCAAATTTTGAAAAATTTGCACAAAAGAAATGTACATATGATAAGAACTATAAATTTCAAAATGCACTATTTGATAAATATATTTATGACACAGAAGAGCAAAAAAGAGACACTTTTTATGATGTGCTTCGTGATGATGTTTATAAAGATATGTTCTATGATTTTTTGCGTTTTGTGTTTAGGACAGATGAGAAAGAAGTGTTTTCTACTGTGCTAAGAGCAATAGAGAAATATAACAATAGTGATGATATCTATAGATATATTCAAAATAATTGTAAGATCTCTGCAAAAACTCTTTTAAAACCAAAAAGTGTTTTGAACATCCTACGGCAAATTTTTGTGCAAAAAAGAACTATAAGAGAACAGACACAACAGCTTGTTGACAGAGATATTCATGATATGCTGCTCATTGAACCTACGGACGTCAAAAGTGCAACGAAACATTACAGCGCAAATAATCCACTCCCTTTAGAGAAGATTCTGGGCTTTAGCAGGATGAAACCGAAAGAAGAATATTTCATCGAAGAAAATGGCGACCTTTTAGGTCTTTTAGATAAATTACAAAATGGAAGTTTTGATCTTATCACTGTTTATGGAGGTCTGCATCATCTTCAAAAAGTGACACGTGAGAAAGTGCATGAAAAAATTTATGCACTCTTAAAAAATGGGGGTTCATTTGTCTTGCGAGAACATGATGTATGTGATGAGGAGATGTTTATGTTCGTTTCACTCATTCATGCAGTCTTTAATGCGGTTACAGGAGAAAGTTTAGAGAGTGAAAGGGCTGAAATACGAGAGTTTGAGTCGATTGAAACTATTGTCAAAGATATTGAGCAACATGCTTTTATTGACTCAAAACAAAGAGTAAAGCAGTATGGTGACCCTAGTGCAAATATTTTACTCTGCTTTCAAAAGTTAGAAACAGATGATTAAAATCATTCTCTCTCTTCTTTTGCTCTTAAGCATCGTTTTTGCAGAGACTAATGCAAAGCAGCGAAGTGCCGACCAGACCTATTTAACATATCCTGAGTGGTTTTTGGTATTTAGTCCGGAGGAGTATGCTTACCATCTCAAGGAAAATCCCTCTTACACGTTTGACTATATTGGGCATATAGAAGAATTTTGGAGTGCTTATGCCGCTATGTACAAAAAAACTTTAGAAAAGGAGTATTCTTTTAACAGAGGCTATCATGTTATGATAATGACCATTGGTGTAAGTACAACCGTGGAGTATCTTGTGAAGTACTTTTATGGGCATGCTATAGCGCAGTTCGTTGCACTCACGCAAACACATGGCAGAGTGAGTGAGCAGAACTATGGGGCGAAAGTAGCACAGGAGTATGTTGATTTTATCAAAAATAGACCGTGGTATGAATTTGATTTTGGAAAAAGGTTTGTTGGAATCTACAAAGAAAACAGCTTTTTTGGAAAAGATTTTTTAAGAAAGATGGAGCGAAAAGAGGCACTTAGCGTAGAGTATGGTGTGAAATATCTCTATGCTAAAGTGATAGCATATTTTACAGAAGTAGGCTATGAGAAAGCTGTACCACTCACGCAAGTTGTTCTTGTAAAGCAAAATCATATCACTACCGCAGAGTTTCCAAGGTATGACAAGTTTAAAGATTCGAGTCTTGAGTATGCAAAAGAAGGCTATGACTTTAAAACAATAGCAGGTAATGATGGAAACACTACAATTCTTTATTCTTTACTAGGGACAAGAGAAAATCTTAGCGATTTTCACTGTATGTTACGACAGCCAATTGTTTCAAATTTAAAATATGAACGTTGTATTAATGATATTAGAATAAACAAACTCGGAGCTTTTTTGAGAGAGAAAAATCTGCAAATTACAGATAGATTTCTACCGACATCGCATGGTGTTAAACTTGAACATATTTTTGATTTTTAGTTTTCGCTGTTTAAATCTGCTTCATCGAGAATGGTGAAAAAACCAGCCGGCTCGAGTACTCCAAAGGTTGCAAAAAGAATCTTTCCGTTTTCATCTAAAAAATAGTGTCTCGGTGCTCCGAATTTTTCAAATTTTGATGGAATCTCATGTCTGTCGCGTGAGAGGTAGATAAGGACATAGTCTTTGTGGAGTCTCTCCATTACACTCTTTTGCGAGAGTGTCTTTTCTTTAAATATCTTACAAAATTTGCAGGCATCCGCACCGATAAAAAGGTAGATATTTTTATGCTCTTTTTGTGCAAGTTTCAGACCCGTGTTGTAGTCATGTATCCAGCTGTCAGTTTCATAGGAAAAAAGAGTTGTGACTAATAATAAGCTGAGTAATAATGTTTTCATAGCGGAATTATAATGCATTAGCTTTAAGATGAGATAATTTTTTATATTAGCAGCTAATAGTTACCATTTGTTAATTGATACGGGGGTATAATTCGATGAATATTATATATATCATAAGGAATAATTATGAAAAGAAGATTGCCTTGGTGGCTGGGTGGTATCTTAATGGCACTACTGTTACTTTTTACATTTTCAATTTTTGGTGGAAACAGACCTTTGGGAGCATCAACGTATGTTCCTTATTTTGCAGGTGTGCTCTTTAATATGGACCCTCAAGAGTATGTTTATCTCCAAGAAGTTAAAAATCCTGGAGCTTGGGAAGGTGTTATGCTTCTTGGAGCACTTGTAGGTGGTTTTTTGACAGCTGTATTTGTAACAAAGTCGTTTCGTTTCAGTGTGATGCCGACTGCATGGAAAGCTTATAAAAACAGTTCTGTTCTCTCTCGTCTTGCATGGAGCTTCGTAGCAGGATTTTTCTTGATTATTGGTGCAAGACTTGCAGGTGGATGTACATCAGGACACTTTCTCTCAGGCATGAGTCAGACTGCATTTAGTAGTATGATTTTTGGTGGGGTTGTACTTGTCTCTTTAGTAATTACCGGAAAATTATTCTATAAAGGAGATGCAAAATGAGTTTAACTGAACGTATTATGGATATGTTTCATGTCGTTGCAAATCAAGGGCATGGTTCTATTGCAGTTGTCTTTCTTATAGGAATTCTTTTCGGTGGGATTATTCAGTACACGCGTGTTGATAAATTTGAAAAAATTGCAGGTTTTGCAATGCTTAAAGACACTACAGTACCGAAAATGCTTTTTTTAGCTATTGGAATTGCAAGTATTGCTCTCTTTTTTGAAGTAAAACTCGGCTATGCCTCTTATCATATAAAACCGATGATTGTTTCCGGTCTTGTTGTCGGGGGTATCTTGTTTGGTGCTTCTATGGCAATTCTTGGAAAATGTCCGGGAACTGGTCCTATTTCTATTGCGGAAGGTCGTATAGATGTTTTAGTGGGTGCTATTGGCGGTATATTAGGCGGTTATGTATTCACAAAATATTATGAGTCGTTTTTCAAACCTTTAATGGGTGAGAGTTATGGAAAAGAGACACTTCTAAACACACTCGGTAATCACGCTTCATGGTTTGTTTTTCTTTTTGGAATTGCACTGATTATTATTGCGATAAAAATTCCACATATAGAACTCTTGGATGAGGCTGATCTCTCAAAACTCACTGAAGAAGAACGTGCTGAAATTGAGGTAAATAAAAAGTTTGAAATTATAAAATAGATGCTATAATTTTTGCATTTAGAAATCAATTTTTTGATTTGGATATAAAGGAAATTATATTATGGATGCAAAAATATTTTTTGGCTCACTTGAAGCGATAAAAGAAGAACGCAGTGAGCGAACATCTCCTTATAATGGTAATGTAGTCTCAACTGCTCCTGTTTGTGATGAAGAGGATGCAAAAAAAGCACTTCAAATTGCACATAAAGCTGCAAAAACTGCTAAAAAATCCACATTGGCTCAACGCTGTTCTTGGATTTTAGATGTCGCACAAAAGCTGCGTGAGAATAAAGAAGATATGGCAAGAACCATTACCGATGAGGTTGGTAAGCCTATCACTTTTGCCCGCATCGAAGTAGAGCGATGCATCGAAACTTTGACACTCTCAGCAGAGACAATGCGTACAATGTCCGGTGAAACAATAAATACCGATGCTTTTGCCTCGGGTAAAAAGACAATGGCTTTTTTTCGACGTGAACCTGCCGGTGTTGTTGTTGCTATTACCCCTTTTAATTTCCCACTTAATCTTGTAGCACATAAACTTGGCCCTGCACTTGTCGCAGGGAATGCTGTTGTGCTCAAACCTACACCTGAAGCACCGCTGACTGCTTATAAGTTTGCAAAGCTTTTTATAGAGAGTGAGTTTGCTGTTCCTGATGCACTTTCAGTTGTTTATGGTGATGCCGAGGTTGGTTCTGCGCTTATTACTTCTGACATTTCTCGTGTAATTTCCTTTACCGGGAGTGTACCTGTTGGTAATATCATTACAAAAAATGCAGGCATTAAAAAAGTTGGGCTTGAGCTTGGAGGCAATGCTGCGACTTTCATCGAAAAATCAGCAGACCTTGCTTATGCTGCGACAAAATGTGCACTTGGGGCTTTTGTAAACTCAGGGCAGGTCTGCATCTCTCTGCAGAGAATTTATGTGCAAGAAGCAATTTATGATGAGTTTGCAGAGTTGATGGCAGAGGCGACGAAAAAGCTCAAAGTCGGCTCTCCCTATGAAGAAGATACCTTTATGGGACCGCTTATTGATGATGAATCATGCGCACGTGCTATGGGTTGGGTTGAGTCTGCTATAGAAGAGGGAGCCATTCCTCTGCTTGTACCACATATGGAAGGACGCGTGTTTTACCCTTGCGTGATGGCAAATGTACGTGATGATATGGCGATAGTCTGTGAAGAGGTCTTT
>JALUWT010000153.1 GCA_027019325.1 Sulfurimonas sp. | reverse complement strand
ATGAGGAGGGTGCGGGGTTTTTTCATTATGTCAGTCCTAAAAGTTTACAAACATGGGCATCTCTAAACACCCTAGCTATCCTCAGAGGAAAAAAAAGAGATGAGATCGTGAAGAACTTTTCTTGAACCATAGCCTTAGCTACGGTGATAGAAAATTCTTTGCGAGATCGCTTTTTTTTCCCTCCCTTTGGGCACTAGAGAGGAGCCCACACTCGGCGTTGCCCTTTCTTGACTTAGCTTTGGCTAGGTCTGCAAAAGGTCGCCTTGATTGTGAACTCCTCTCTAGCGCTGAGGATGACTAGGGTCTTTAGTGATGCCCATTGTAAATCAGAAGTGAGAAAGTGCTATAGTACGGTTTTTAATTTAGGAAGAACATGAAAAATATATTTTTAACACTTTTACTACTTGTCATACTGCCTCTGACACTCGATGCCAGACGTAACGGAGAGGGCTTTTTCCTGGGTTACGGCATGGGCGGAACCTATTATGATGACAGAGGTGCTGTCGATGATGCGGGTGCTTCGAGCAGCGACTTTAGCGGTTCTGGAAAGTTCTATATGGGGTACAAATATAACCATGAAGTGACACTCGAAGGTGCTGTGACCAGTTATGGAAAATACGACATCACCAAAGAGGGCGAAGCGTATGAGACACTGATGCCCTGGTCAGCGGCAGTCTATGTGAACTACGGACATGGCTTCTACCATAACCAGATCCGA
This sequence comes from Sulfurimonas sp., assembly GCA_027019325.1. Lineage (GTDB taxonomy): Bacteria > Campylobacterota > Campylobacteria > Campylobacterales > Sulfurimonadaceae > Sulfurimonas. Next base: position 505 of record JALUWT010000153.1, on the reverse strand, counting down.
CCTTTTGTTGTTTTGGGCGGCGGTCTGCTCTGGATCAACGGTCGTGAGAACGCAATTTACAGTGATGAGGTCTTTTTTGCACTGCATTATGGTGTCGGACTGCTCTATACACCCAACTTTCTTTATGGTTGGGGACTACGTTACACCTATGAGGCGGACTGGAGTAAGTTTGGGACTACGGATGCGGCGCAGGATGCGGGTGCGGACAGTGCTTATAACAACTTCATAGGCACACTCTATATCGGCCTCCAATACAAGTTCTAAAACTTAAAAGTTCCAGCTGCGGCGCGATTTGCACTTCAGCTCACCACTCCACGCACAGTAGTGCGCTATCGGGATCGCTTCAGCACAACTCACACCACATCTGAAACTTTTATCTGCTGATGAATTTACGATGCGCTTCGCTGTCGTTTTTGCTCTTAATCTGTGAAATCTACGTAATCTGTTGACAGAAGGCTCTTGATCTTAAGATGACTAAGTCATCCTTCTTCCCTCTTCCCTCTTC
>JALUWT010000152.1 GCA_027019325.1 Sulfurimonas sp. | reverse complement strand
AACCCAATGCTTTTGCCACTGGACGAGACTATGAGCACGCTGCAGTTGCTGTAACAGAGGGACTTTTAGACCTTATGACAGAGCAGGAAGTTGAAGCAGTCATCGCCCATGAACTTAGCCATATAAAGCACTATGATATGCTCATAGGTACAGTGACGGCATCTATCGCTGGAGCCATTGCTATGCTTGCAAACTTTGGTATGTTTTTTGGTGGAGGAGACAGAGACAGACCCAACATCTTTGTTACCCTTGCACTGATGTTCATCATGCCTATGGCTGCAACCATCATACAAATGACAGTCAGCCGTAACCGTGAGTTCATGGCAGATGAAGGTGCTGCAAAAATGACCGGGCATCCAGAGTGGTTGCAGTCTGCCTTAGCGAAGCTAGATAACTATGCACGAGGCACTGTGTTACCAGAAGCAGACCCACAAACAGCCCATATGTTTATCATTAACCCATTTTCAGGAAAAGATATGTCACTAAGCCAACTCTTTGCTACACATCCAAGTATGGAAGCAAGAATTGAAAGATTAGAGGCATTAAAACAGTAATCTGCTATAATAGACAAAAAAGAGTATATAAATCATGAGTAATTCAAATCTTTTAGATACTAAAACACTATCTTATAATGATATTATTGGTAATGGTAAAATTTATAAAGTACCACTTTATCAACGTGATTATTCTTGGACACGAGATAATTGGGAAGATTTATGGAATGATATTTTGCATATATATGGAAATGATGATTCTCACTATATGGGTGCCATTGTGCTCCAAAATACTGGAGACTCTATTTTTCAAATCATTGATGGTCAACAAAGATTTACTACGTTAAGTATTATTGCCTTAGCAGTTATAACTAAACTTAAAAATTTAGCTGCTGATGGTATCGAAAAAGAAGAAAATGAAGAACGTGTTGATTTACTTATGAAAGATTACCTGGGACAAAAAGATTCTGTCTCACTAAAATACTCTAGCAAACTTTTTTTAAATGAAAATAATAACGGATTCTATCAGCAACGTTTATTAAATTTTAGAAAACCAATTAACTATAACAAACTTATCGTGTCAGAAAAACTCTTATGGGATGCTTATGATTTTTTTAGAAAAAAAATAGATACTATCTATTCTCAATTAAATAGTGGAAATGCATTAGCTGATTTCTTAAAAAACTATATTGGTAAAAAACTATTATTTATCCAAATTACTGTTGAAGATGAACTAAATGCGTA
>JALUWT010000151.1 GCA_027019325.1 Sulfurimonas sp. | reverse complement strand
TGCTATCTCTGCCACACCTAGACCAGACTGTTGTAGTAGGGTTACTTTTGGCTTTTCATACTCTATGTGATACTTTGTTATTTTTTCCATGCTATAAACCTCTGATAATTTGCTACAATTATAGCAATATTTAACCCAAATCCGTAAATAGAAAAAAGGATTAGTCACAATCATCGTATTCGTGGACTTCGCATAAAATCATCGACGAACCTTCGGGTGCGCCTCAAATTTTATACAAACCCCACAAACACGAGCATTGCAACTACTTCAAATTTTCTATTTCTGTCTTTGGGTTTACTAAAGGCTGTACATGCAACCCAATGAACGTTTTTTTGATTTTGAAGAAGATTTCAGAGATCCTTATGCAAGAGACCGAGATAGAGTTTTACACTGTTCATCCTTTAGGCGTTTGGAGTATAAGACACAGGTATTTTTAAACCATGAGGGTGACTACTTTCGTACACGTCTTACCCATTCGCTCGAAGTCTCGCAGATAGGACGTACCCTTTCACGTATGCTGAAGCTTAATGAAACCCTAGCAGAAGTCATTGCACTCTCCCATGACTTGGGACATACGCCTTTTGGACATGTCGGAGGCGATGAACTGGATAGACAGCTCAAAGCTGACGGTAGACCTTTAGGGTTTGAGCATAATTTTCAGTCCTTTAGAGTACTTACAAAACTGGAAAAACGCTATAAAGACTTTGATGGACTTAACCTTACCTTTGCCACGTTAGAAGGTGTGCTCAAACACTCTTATCCTTACAAAAAACCTTTTTTAGAAGTATTGGATGAGCGTTTTGCTTTAGACAAACATCCTAGCTTAGAAGCGATGGTAGTTGACCATGCAGATGAGATAGCCTATACTTCACATGACATAGATGACGGTATCAAGTACGGACTCATCACCTTTGATGACTTGCTTCAAGACACCCTTTGTTTACGTGTAGACGAAATGGTACAACAAGAGTGTGTGAGAAGAGATGACAATCTGTATCGTCATCGTTTTGTGGCAGGGCTTATTAAACTACTTGTAGAAGATTTTATAGCTAACTCCAAGGAAGGGGCAAAAAAGTATCGTCAAAAAACGCCTATCTGTGTGACACTAGATGCGAAAGAAAAACTCCCCCTTGGTTTTTCAAAAGAAACAGCCACTCAGCTTAAAGTACTTAAAAAGCTCTTACTCAAAAAACTGTATAAACACGAAAAGATAGCTAGAAAAATGTACGCTGGAAAGCAG
>JALUWT010000150.1 GCA_027019325.1 Sulfurimonas sp. | reverse complement strand
ATGACCGGTTCAAAAGAGGCAGGAGTTCCAGTTATATCATTTGTGATTTCATCCAATGTATAACCAACAGCTAATAGTGTTGCTACTTTTGCAATTGGGTAACCAGTAGCCTTTGAAGCAAGTGCAGACGAACGACTTACACGAGGGTTCATCTCTATAACAATCATGCGACCAGTTTTTGGGTCTATTGAAAACTGAACATTACTTCCACCTGTATCAACACCAATTTCACGAAGTATGTCAAAAGAAGCATTACGCATTCTTTGATACTCTTTATCTGTAAGAGTAAGTGATGGCGCAACGGTAATACTATCTCCAGTATGCACTCCCATCGGGTCAAAATTTTCAATAGCACAGATGATAATACAGTTATCGGCTTTGTCTCGGATAACTTCCATCTCATACTCTTTCCAACCCAAAAGTGATTCTTCTATAAGTATCTCCGTAACTGGTGATTCATCAAGCCCACGAGCAGCGAGTTTTTTGAATTCATCCATATTGTATGCAACTCCACTTCCTCCACCAGCTAGTGTAAAAGAGGCACGGATTATGATTGGAAATCCTATCTTGTTTGCTGCTAGTAATGCTTCATCCATATTGTGAGCATACATAGAAAATGGTAAATCCATACCTATTTTTATCATAGCATCTTTAAAAGCTTGTCTATCTTCTCCTTTATGAATTGCTTCAGGATTAGCACCTAAAAATTCTATACCATCTAACATACCCTTTTCGTGCATACTCATAGCAACATTAAGAGCAGTTTGCCCTCCCATCGTAGGTAAAACAGCGTCTATATGCTCTTTTTTTATGATTTCTGCAATTACATCTTCTTTGATTGGTTCAATGTATGTTCTATCTGCAAATTCAGGATCTGTCATAATTGTTGCAGGATTTGAGTTTATAAGGACTACTCGATAACCTAACTCTTTAAGAGTTTTAACAGCTTGAGTTCCTGAGTAGTCAAATTCACAGGCTTGACCAATAATAATTGGACCAGAACCTATAAGTAAAATAGTTTTTATGTCAGTGCGTTTTGGCATTTATAACCTCTTAAAATATCTTTAAAAATTTAGAGATTGTAGCTAAAAGGCACTTAATATTTGATGAGTTTAATAGCTAAATGTGTACATAAGTGAAATTAATCCAGAGTAGATATAATCATTTTGAATTATGGGACTTTTTTGAGCACTTTTTGGTATATAATCAGCTCTTGCATTAAATAAAATATCAAAAGTATC
>JALUWT010000149.1 GCA_027019325.1 Sulfurimonas sp. | reverse complement strand
ACGAAGAGAAGTATCCTTCTATGCTAAAGTCATCATTTACAATGATATATTCATACAAATAATTTGCACAAATAGCAGAAACAATCTCATGACCAAACATAGCGTACTCCTTAATGTAGGGTATTATATACCAAGTGAGCTTTGGAAAATAGTAGGCAAACTATGATATACTACTAAAAGTAAGTACATAAAGGATTTTCAAATGCAAACCATTGGAATAAAAGAACTACAAACAAACCCTGCACTCTTAACGCGTTCACTAGAAGCCAGTGAATATACCATGATAACCAAACGCAGCAAACCTATTGGTATGGCATTTTCTTTTGATGATAACATCATTAGTGATGGTTTGAAGACAGCCCTGATGGTAGATGCGTACAAAAAAGGCTTTTTAAGCCTAGGGCAATTTGCAAAAGCCTTAGAGATAGACCATGAAAATGCCATGAAAATGCTTTCAATAATGGGAGTAGCTGTAATAGATTATGACTTTGAAGACGACATGAAATTTATGAATAGTTTTCTATGATAGTAAGCGACAGCACCACTTTGATTATTCTCTTTGATTTAAATAGATTAGAACTTCTTTCTAATCTATTTCCTAAAATCATTATCCCTTCTGCTGTATATGCTGAAATCTCCGTAAAACGTGCTATAGCATTACCTCCGTTCATAACCATCCAACAAGCACAAGAAACAGAGACTCTAAAACGTTTAAAAAAACTTTTAGATAGAGGAGAGAGTGAAGCCATTGCTTTAGCTTTGGAGTTAGAGAGTAAGTTGATTATTGATGAAAAAAAAGGTCGAAAGATTGCCATAAGACAGGGTATTGAGATTATCGGTCTGCTTGGGATTGTCTATTTAAATATCAAAAAAGGGTTTATCTCTCAAGATGAGGCTAAAACATTTTTAAATGAAGCCTTAGATCATGGTTATAGGATTAGCCAACATCTTATCGATGAGATATTTCAAAGAATTTAGAAATGTAAAGCTAGCATCAAATCAGCTACAGTTAACCCATACATGTTAAAATATTTTATGCATTTTACATTTGGTTCACCCTATTTTTTATTTTTGTTGTTACTTTTGCCCTGTTTTTTGTGGTGTAAACAGTACACAAAACCTTTTTTCTTTTCACGCCTGTCGTGGGTGAGTAAACAAAGTACTTTGCTCTCATGGGAACCTTGGCTCAAAATGCTTCTCTTTACACTCATGGTTTTTGCCCTTGCCAAACCTTTTGTCTATGATGCTAAAAACAATCAC
>JALUWT010000148.1 GCA_027019325.1 Sulfurimonas sp. | reverse complement strand
ATTTTATCATTTATGCTAGAAATTTTTTTGACAATATTTTCATATTCTTTCACTGCATCTTCAGCTGCCCTAAAATAGTCACTTTTTTCATAATCATCCTTGGATACTCTGTGTATTGCATCATGCAGATGCCGCCAATGATAATAAGGGTATTCCGGCACTAGTTCATGTATTGTCTCTACAACTTCCTTTTGTTTTTCAATCGGCATTTCAACATCTCTATCCGTCAGTGTAGATATAACAGTATTTAATTTTTGTTTAATATCTCTCGGTGTTTTTTCTAACCAATTTTCGATATCAATACCTGTGGATTCCTGAACCTTTTTATCTTTCTCTTTTTTTCTCTTCTCTCTCCAGTCTTTAGATATCGCCATAATTATTCTTTGCAAAAAAGCGCTTAACGATTGAAGTTTTTCATGATCCCAATCCAATGATTGCCTATCTGTTGAAATGACATCTTCATCCCATTTATCGACAAAATCAATATCTAAATAGCCGGTCAAATAAGAGAAAAAATGACTAGATTCAGAAACTCCGAAAAATTCCGGCAGATTTACCATTCTACCGTCTGCATATAGAGTGATCCCTCTTAAACCCGGTTTTAAAGGCTTTTCCGATGTAAATAGTTTTCCCTGTACATCATTGAGGTGCTCATATTCTTCATCACTCAAAAGCATTTTGACATCATCCGGAACTGTCCATTCAAATTGCTTTGTAATGCCTTTGAATTTCAAATCCCTGTCGATTTCAATCTCATTATTGCCGTTAAGAATTAATTTGATATGAAAACTTTCATCATTGAAATTGAATAGTTTTGCAATAGAAACGGCATGTGACTCTAGATCAAAACCTGTTTTTCTTTTTAGATCATGCACAACTATTGTTGTTCCATGCTCGTCGGCTGAACATGAATCTTTTTCAAATTTAGGTTCATATACACCGCCTGTGGACATTATTTCGTCCCAATCCATTACAAAGCCGATTTTTTCTCCCTCTTTTTTAGTGATAACTTCTATTTTTCTTCCGATTCCAAACAAAGCCAGTTTTCCAAGGCCTTTTTTCCCGGTAGGGAATCTATCACAAGGAGGTTTTTGAGACTCGGCTCTTCTGTTCCGCCCTATTTTTAGAAAGTATTCATTGACTTCATCAAAAGTCATGCCGGTTCCATTGTCAATAACTTCTATTTTCTTGGGATTATCTGAAAGCTTTACTAATACTTCACTTGCACAAGCATCATAAGCGTTTGCAATTAATTCAGCAATAGCCGGGGGTAG
>JALUWT010000147.1 GCA_027019325.1 Sulfurimonas sp. | reverse complement strand
GCAACCATAAGAGCATAGGGAACTACTTTTCGCACATGCATCATGATGGCTTCTCGAGCCTTTTTTGTCTCCTCTGCATCGAGACTCTCTTTCATTTTAGAGAGAAAGAGAATATCTACAAAGAGAAATCCTCCATAGATAAATACAGAGAAGAGGTGGATAGTGTGGGCGAGGGTGTAGAGCATTATGCTGTTGTGTAGGCTACACTGCTCTCAAGCGAGAATGCCCCATCAAAAAGTGTCTGCTCATCATATGCTGCAGCTATGAGTTGGAGTCCTACGGGCATACCATCTCCATTTTTCATAATAGGAAGAGAGAGCGCAGGGAGACCAGCAAGGTTGACAGAGATAGTGTAGATATCGCTAAGATACATCTGCATTGGAGTTGCAAGTTCTCCAAACTTTGGTGCAACAGTTGGTGCAACAGGAGAGAGAATCAAATCAACATCCTCAAAGATTTTTGCATAGGCATCTTTGATGATATGACGCGTTTTTTGTGCTTTGACATAGTAAGCCTCATAGTAACCGCTACTTAAAACAAAGTTTCCAAGTAAAATACGGCGTTTCACTTCATCGCCAAAGCCTTCACTTCTTGTCTGTATAAAAGTCTCTTCAAGATTTTTTCCTTCTACACGGTTACCATAACGGATACCATCATAACGGGCAAGGTTCGTTGTTGCCTCAGCTGTTGCTGTAATGTAGTAAGCAGAGATGTCAAACTTTGCATCCATCATCTCTTTTTCTACGATGGTGTGTCCTTCAGCTTTAAGAGCTTCTATGGCCTTTTGATAAGCATCTTTTATATCTTGTGAGGCTTCATCAAGGTATTTTGGTAAGATAGCTATGATGAGCTTTCTTTTGGCATTGAGGTTGGGAACTACTTTCTCATCACGACCTGCGTTTGTAGAGTCTTTTGCATCACTCCCGCTAATAATGTCATACAAAATTGCTGCATCTTCAACATTTTGTGTCATAGGACCAATCTGGTCTAGACTAGAGGCATATGCACCTAAACCGTAGCGCGATACTCGGCCATAAGTTGGTTTCATCCCAACAATACCACAAAATGCAGCAGGTTGGCGGATAGAGCCACCTGTATCACTTCCTAATGCAGCGATAGCAAGTCCAGCACCAACAGCTGCGGCAGAACCACCGGAACTTCCACCTGGAACATGTTGGGGGTTGATAGGGTTTTGTGTTTTTCCATAGAAGCTAGATTCAGTAGTAGAGCCCATCGCAAACTCATCCATATTGACTCTGCCAAAAGGAGAGAGACCAGCAT
>JALUWT010000146.1 GCA_027019325.1 Sulfurimonas sp. | reverse complement strand
ATATAGGTTTGAGTATCAAAGAGATTGACAATAAGATAGAGTATCTCTCAAATGACATCAAAGAGATGACAGCACTTAAAAAGTCTCTTACCCTTGCAAAAACTACAGCACTTGAAGCCACTGCAAGCGTTCTAACAGAGTATGGCATTGACCGTCTTGATGGTACAGCTATATCGTCAATAACTATCACCCCACTAAAAACCAAAACAAAAGAGACCTTTAAAATCGTAGATGAAGATGCTCTTGTGCAACTGGGTTTTTGTAAAGTAGTGATAGATGAGCAAGCAGTAAAAGATGCAATGCTCACAGTTGAGGGGATGGATGAAATCGATAAGTTTGTAGAGGTAGGGATTGCATAAATAACCAAGCAAGTGAGTTACTTTCACTTGTTAAAACCCAAGAAGCAGCATAAGGAGGCAATACTATGTTTAACGATAAACAGAATCAAGTTCTAGCCTATGAGCTAGATAGCAGTAGGATAAAAAGTCGCAGTAAAGGGAACATCACGCTATCATACATAGAGGGATTTGACATTTTAGCGACTAGCAACAAGATATTTGGCTTCGGTAATTGGAGCTATTCTATTGCAAAACTCGAGCAGGTCTCACAGGAACAAAATCAGAATCAAAATAATGTCATCTGCTATAAAGCAGTTGTAAATGTAACAGTACATGATTTAACCCACTCAAAAAGTGTCACTCGTGAAGATGTAGGCTTTGGTACAGGTATAGCAAAAACATTGGCTGATGCACATGAAAGCGGTGCCAAAGAAGCTGTTACAGATGCAATAAAACGAGCATTTCGTACTTTTGGCAATCAGTTTGGCAACTCACTTTATGATAAAAGCCGACAGCATCAAAATCAGACCACGAACATGCAACAAACACAGCAAATGAAACAGTCACAACAAAGCTATCAGCAACCTAGACAGCAGATTCCACAAACGACACAATCGCATACACCAATGGACTATTCATCTCTTTATAATCTTGGATTAACAGTTGTAGAACAAGGTCAAAATCTCATAGTAGTCGGCGATGACATCTTCGCTAAGAAAAATAGTATAAAAAAGTGCGGTTTTAGATGGGATGGGGCTAGTAAGCTCTGGTATAAATCGATTGAACAGCAGGCGGCATAGGAATGAAGCACTACATGTTCTTTACGAGAGAAGGAAGTACTGTTGATCCATTTGATAAGGAAACCTTTAATATGCAAATCCTTGGCACTGGCGATGGAGAGGATATTTTAGAGGCATTTAAAAACTTTAAAAATAATCAATCCTATCTT
>JALUWT010000145.1 GCA_027019325.1 Sulfurimonas sp. | reverse complement strand
GAAAAACCATTTCTAAAAAGCAAGACATATACGGCTTCCAAACCCGCTAAGAGCAAAGAAGTGACCATAGCCACTATAGAGGCAGAGACACAAAAAGAGATCGCCAAGATCAACAAAGAGCGTGATCTTGAACTCAAGAAGATGGAAGAGAAGACGAAAGTACTCAAACTCAGAACCAACAATGAGATGGCGGTGAAAGAACATAATCTCTCTACTTATGTACAAGAGAGTGAATATGCTTACAAAAACAGTACCCTGACTATTATAGCGTTGGGACTTTTTGCTATTTTGGCTTTGGCCCTTTTTATGTTCCGTAAGCGTCGTGAGGACAAGTTGAAGATGCATGAGGATGAGTTGCAAAAAGAGATGTACCTTCGTGAGAAAGAGCTTCAGGTGAAGATGGCGGAGAAGATACTGGACACGATTGCGAGTGGGAAACTTTCTGAGGAGCGTGAGCAGCATCTTTTGGAAGCTTTGGATAAGACTACCACGCCTACTTTGACACATAAAAAGTAATGGGCCCTTCTCTGTAGGTTGCAACCTGTTCTTTAGCTTCTTTGAACAATAAAACTTCATCTCACCCTCTGTTCTCTTTTTTTCTCGAAAAAAAGAACATACGAGAAAAACCGCTCGCAACGGCTTTACCCAAGGGCATTTCCTTTGGTCACGGCCTGACAGCTGTTAGGTACCATCCTTGCATACTATAAGTGGCTAAAAATGACAAACTCGACTACGTCTCAAACAGAGTCATTTTCTTAATGCCACTTATAGTATTCCAGTCTGCTCTGCAGATGTTTCGAAAAGAGCACAAGGTGACGCATTGATTAAATGTTAAAACTTCGTTTTAATCCCTGCCCGAGCATCAGGAAAGTTAGAATACTCAAAGTCGAAGAAACTGCTACGACAAAATCCAATTCCTATGATCAAGAAGTTAGAACAAGGATAAAAGCGAATAGCTTTTACATCTAAAGGATGCGTCACCTTGTGCTCTTTTCGAAACATCTACAGCGCAGAGTGAAGAGAATGGAGTTCCGTAAAGAAAACAGTTCTGTTTGAGCATCGCGAGTTAACTGTTTTTAGGAACGCAATGAACGAAAGGAGGGTCGTCGGTAGCTACCGACCGCGCAGCCGTTTCGAGAGATTTTTTACGATACGGAATTTAGTTCCGTCCTGTACGGCACTTTAGTGCTGTGTGCTTACTTTTTTGTCGGTACAAAAAAGTGAGAGTGTATGAAACAAAATTTAAATGATCAAGAAAGTATCAGCAGAGAAACAATAACAGTAAAGCTTCAAAGAC
>JALUWT010000144.1 GCA_027019325.1 Sulfurimonas sp. | reverse complement strand
AAGGAAAAATGACTGTCATTCAACTCTTTAACTGTAAGTTGTTATAGTGTTTGATAAACAAAAATAACTTTATCAAAAACTAAAAAATAATTATCAAATCATTACTCCTTTGGATGTAATGACTGATAAATTTATTATACGAGGATAAAAATATGAAAACAAAAATTGTAGGGCTTTTAGCCCTTATTCCACTGGCACTTTTTGCCGGTGAGTCAAAACCTTTGTATGATGGATACAGCTACTTTAGTGTTGGGATGCAAAATACGAAATATGAAGAAAATATAGTTTTAAGTAATGGGCAAAAAGTACACAGTTCTGCCACCGCTACAAGTCCAGTTTATATTAGTGGTTCTCTTATTCGCATCAATGACAAGTTTGATTTTTCTATGGACTTACTCTCTACTCTTTTACCAACCGAAACGGATGAGAAGTGGTATTTAGATGGTGTCTATACACAACAAAATAAGTTTGATGCCACCATTACAAATATGCAGTTTTATGGGCATTATAAACTTACAAATAACCATAGAATTGTATTTGGTCCAACATATTCACTTAATAGCTTTAAGCGCTATACTTTTAAAGATGCAAATGGAAATATCATCCTTGATAATGTAACAGGTGCAAGACTTGGACTCACTGAAGAGAGAGTTGCTAATTTACGTTTTGCAGTAGGATATTGGTATGAGAGTGCTCCGCATGGTCGAACACAACAAATGCGTTACCGTTTTAATGCAACTTTTGGACATAGTATTTGGACACAGGCTACAAATACCGGCTTTGAAAAAGTAAGTTTTGACACTATTAATAGTTATGAACTGCAAAGTTCTGCATACGCAGGCTATACAGTTTTTAAAGGTTTAGAAATTGGTGCGTTTGCAGGTTATTCAAGACAAGAGAAAACAAGTACGGATGTTGCTTCAGACGGGCATACAAAATGGCCAAAAAACACTCTGACACTGTTACAAGGTGGCATAAGTGTTGTTTGGAATTTTTCTGAATAATTCAGGCTCATTATCTCTTTAAAATGTTTATTTCTTAAAAGTAACAAAACAATTACAATGACTAAGTAAAACTCTAAGGTGTAATTATTTGAAACACTCTGAGAATTTGCCTATTATTTCACCACTTTAAAACCTTTATTTACATATTATTGGGTTATACTAGTCGCAGAAAATATTCAGGAGAAAATTAATGGGAAAATTCGTTAATAATATAGAAGAGTTCTTTACATTTTGTAATGAAAATGATGTTCAATTTGTAGATTTAAGATTTAGTGATATTAAAGGTGCTTGGCACCATCTTA
>JALUWT010000143.1 GCA_027019325.1 Sulfurimonas sp. | reverse complement strand
CATAATTTATGTGTCATTTTGTATCCTTTTTGATGCTAGATTACCAATCGATAGATTGTATTTTATTGCCGTTAAATGGAAAGAGTAAACTCTGAAAACTGTTTAGGTTAATGTAGCCCACAGAAGTACCACCATGACCTTGTTGCTTTAAGAAAAGTACCACTGAACCATCTGTTGAAAAACGTGGAAACTGATTGGCTCCTGTTGTTGTGATAGGTCTTGTATCTGGACTGTTTGAAGCAGTTAGGTAAAGGTTAAAGGTATTATCACCAAAGGCGTTGTTACTTTCTCTACTTGCATATACGATTTTCTCCCCATTCGCATCACAAGCATTGTTGTTGTGCCCATGATACACCACTTGTGAAGTCGCTGCACTGTTGAGTGACTTTTTAAATACATTGGCATAGCCCAAACGGTTTGAAACAAAAAGCACTTGCTGTTCATTGTTCACATAACGTCCATTTACATCAATACCCTTAAAATTAGTCACTCTTTTCTTAGCTTTCGTTACCAAAGAAAGTTCATAAATGTCTGCCTGTCCGTTAGGCGCCATGGTAAGTAAGATTTTAGAACCATCTTTACTTACATCTGAACAAACCAACATCCCTTCAGAACTCACTACTTTACTTTTAGCCCCAGAATAGATGTCAAGCTTATACAGCGTAGGTAAAGCCTCTCTGTACGAGGTGTAGTACACGCTACGTTGCTTTGCATCTGCCCATTTTGGAAAGAGGTTTAGTCCCCCTCTTATAATAGTTTTTCTATAGCTAAAAGTATAGTCTGCTAAACGCACTTCACTTTGCCCTGGTCGTGTATACGTGGCATACACAACATAACGGTTTATCCATGAGATATCAGGGTAATGCAAAATGGCATTTACATCACTCACTGCTTTGTGCACCAAAAAAGGCATCTTAGCCGTACCACCTAAAGCATAACTCTTTTTAAAAACCTGTGTCCCATCAGATGCTTTAAACAGACGAATCAACAGTTTACTGCCACTTGTTTGTATCATCACGTATTTCAATACGTATTCCTGACTTTTCAGTGCAGGCAAAATAAAATTGGTTTTTATATCACCTTTATAGTGCTTCTTGTCTGGTAAAAAGTGCCCAGATATCTTCAAGTCTGAAACGAAAAGGTCAAAAACTTTACTCTCCTGCACACTTGAGCCATCTATTAAAGCTATACGTGCACGTTGTTCTACATCTTTTTCTATCTTAAGTGTCGCATCTACAGCAAAAACTGCTGAAAATGTCAAAGACATTCCTATTAAAATCAACCATAATTTACGCACACGTTTTCCT
>JALUWT010000142.1 GCA_027019325.1 Sulfurimonas sp. | reverse complement strand
CATGATTTATGCCAAATTCCACGTACTCTCTGAATTCCACAGAAGCTCAAAATCTTATCCAGCACTCGGGATCGGTAAAAAATTCTTTCCATTTAAAAGAATCAACAAATACATGAAAAATGGAAGAAATCTAACTTCTTGCATTTCAAGACCTGCCCCTGATTTTCATTTGAATCTCTTCAGCACATCAACAAGTTTTTCTCTTTCCTCTTCATCATCCAAAGCCCAATAGCCAAGAGACGCCGCCCTTTTTTTGAGATGAAAAGATTGAATCAAATCCTTCATCTCATTCGGAACACTCACTCTCATTGACCATCTTATGTCATATCGTATGTAATCCCTTGCAAATCTGTCTATGATTTTCTTTTTCTCTTCATCCATGGTGATGTAATTCTGAATGAATCTTTCTCTTATCCTTTTCGGCATTCTTTCAAGATAAGCTTTGGCCAAATCTTTTTTCGCCTGGATGAATGGATCCAACGATTGTCGTTTGTTTATCACGGCATCTATTCCATCTTGAAGATCCTCTTTTTTCTTCGCCATTTCACAGATGAATCCTCTTGGAAGTTTGGACAGTTCTATCTCTTTGAACAAATTAGGATTCTTTGAGATTATCTTTCTTATCGTCTCTCCTCGTATGTTTTTAACTTTCGAATGGAGAAGGTTGTAAACCTGTTTTCTCGATATGCTCGTATCAAGCGCATATTTTTTGTTCATTTTCCTCAAAAATCTTTTTGTTTTTCCATCAAGAGTATAAATGGAGTTTCTTATAATATTGTCTGCATGGTTCCTTGTTTTCCTATATCTCTTCTTAATATTTTCTGGAGCTTTCTCGTATAGTTGAACAAAATCCCTTGAAATTTCTGCAAGTGCATCATCTGAGACTTTATCCGTAACTTCTAATACTGTGTCGAAGACATACAAGATGTTCGTCCCTTCAAAGTACAATCCAGCGTTGTAAAGCGCATCTTTTCCATACTTCAACGCTTGATCAATGTCATAATTCCTTTCATACCAACTCAATGCGTTTAAAGCACTTACAATTCCGGATGGATGATGTATCTTTCTCGCAATTCCCAACGCATTTTTGAAATTATCTAGGCCTTTTTTGTTACCAGCTTTTATGAGCCTTCTTCCGATATTCATTTCAAAAAATATTTTAGCCGAGTCACTTATGGACCTATCATTCAATTTGAACTTCCCAAGACTGTCATTTTGTTCTCCAGTCAGAGCAATGTAAGCAATCAACTCGTCTATAATCGATTCCCGTATAATCGGTGAAATATATGGAAGGCTTTGTCGCAGCTT
>JALUWT010000141.1 GCA_027019325.1 Sulfurimonas sp. | reverse complement strand
CACAACATCCCTTCCATTGCCATCTCTCAGGTGATGGACTTTACAAATCCAAACGGAGACTTCTCTTTAGCACAAAAAACGATACAAAAAATAGTGACAAAGATACGTGAGGATGCTTTTCCTTTGGGCGACAGAGAATTTTTAAACATTAACATCCCACCTGACAAAGCAGAAACTGAGATAAAAATCACCTATGCCGGGTATAGAGTCTACTCCAATGAGGCGGAGATTCATAGAAATCCACGAGGGGAAGAGCACTATTGGCTCGGTCTGCATCCACTTAATTTTAGAGCGCGTGAGGGTGCAGATGGCGTGAGTGATTATGAAGCTATACGGGACGGATACATATCAATTACACCGATAATGCTGGATTTGAGTGCCTATAAAAGTATGCGAACTCTGCAAGAGTGGCTTGCATGAGTGAAAAGTATGACCGCATAAAACTTATTCTTAAAGAGGAGTTTAACAAGCTTGAAGATGCAAAAATACTTCTGCTTGGTGTTGGTGGTGTTGGGAGTTTTTGTCTGGACTGTCTCTACCGCAGCGGTGTCAAAGATATTACAATAGTTGATTTTGACAACTACGATAAATCAAATCAGAATCGTCAAATGTGGTCGGAACTGCATGAAAATGAGGTGAAAGTCGAAGCACTGCAGCAGCACTATCCAGAGCTTAAAATCATCAACAAACGCATTGATGAAGCATGGGTGCAGGAGTTTGATTTTGAGACATATGATCTGGTGCTTGATGCCATTGATGACAGAAATGCGAAGCTCGCTCTTGCACAGAAATGCCACAAAAAACTCATCTCCTCTTTTGGCGGTGCAAAGAGAATGGATCCGACAAAGATAAAAGTAGATGATATCTGGAAAAGTTACGGTGACAAATTTGGCTCTAAAATCAGATATGAGCTGAAAAAAAGAGGTTTTAAGAAAAAATACAAAGTGATTTTTTCATCAGAAGAGGCGCAGGTAAAAGAGAAGGGCAGTTTTATGGGCGTGACTGCGACTTTTGGACTTACCATGTGTGCGGAAGCCATAAAAGAGATAAGGAAGAATTAGTGCTAGTGAGTTGTTATTTTAAAGAAATGGAAAATATAAAGGACGCGTTTGTTTGATTTTTTAGATAGTGACTGGTTTAATATTACGCTGCAGATTGTTTTTGTTGTGGCTTTGGTCTATGATGTGCGAAAATATCGCCAGACAAAAAAGAGAGAGTACCTCTTAAATATTGTTCTTACCATCGGTTTTGCCATCTGGATTTTATACCCTTATTATGTCTCCTACACTGGATGGAATGAACCTCAAAAAACAGAGATGC
>JALUWT010000140.1 GCA_027019325.1 Sulfurimonas sp. | reverse complement strand
ATCCACGCTGTATGTGAGTATTGGAGCGTAAAGAGCTAGCATGCTTCTTGCGATAAGAGCCATAGCACTTTGGGATGATCTTCTTGTTTGTGAATTTTTATCATCACAGTATAGTCTATCTTTAGAAATATCAAGGTAAATTCCACTTAATTCATTTGTTATAAAATAATTTAAAGTAGATAATCCTTTGGCAAAATCATACTCATCAAATGCCTCTTTAGTTTGAGCAAATACATCTTTTGCTTTTGCTAAAATCCACTTATCAATCGATGAAAAATTTTCTATATTTTCTATATTTTCCAAATCATCTACATTGGCAAGCAAAAATCTAAATGTATTTCTGATTTTTCTATACTGCTCACTTACTTGTTTTAGAATATTGTCACTTATCTTCAAATCTGTTGTGTATTCACTAACTCCCACCCAAAGACGAAGTATTTCTACACCGTATTTTTTTGCTATTTGACTTGGAGCTATAACATTTCCTTTAGATTTGCTCATCTTCTCACCTTTTTCATCTACGGTGAAACCATGTGTTAAAATCTTTTTATAGGGAGCCATGCTATTGTTTGCAGTGCTTACTAAAAGTGAGCTTTGAAACCAACCACGATGCTGATCACTACCTTCTAGGTACATAGACGCTGGATAATCCCCTGCATCATAACTTTTTGATTGCAAAACTGCTCTCCAAGTGCTTCCGCTATCGAACCAAACATCAAGGATGTCCATCACTTTTTCTAGATTTTCAGGCTCATAACCACTATTTGGAACTAATAAATCTTTTATCTCTAAATCCCACCAAGCGTCGGCTCCTTTTTCCTCAAAAGTATCAGCTATAAATTCCATCACTTTTTCATCAAAGATAGGCTCATCTGTTGCCTTATCTCTAAAAAAGGCTATCGGCACACCCCAATCTCTTTGTCTTGAGATACACCAATCAGGTCTATTTTCAACCATAGTTTCCAATCTTTTTCGTCCACTATTTGGATAAAATTTTACATCTTTTATCTCGTCCATTGCCATATTTCTAAGAGTATCTCTTCCACCCTCTTTTGCATCCATCGCTACAAACCATTGTCTTGTAGCTCTATAGATTAGTGGCTTATGGGTTCTCCAACAAAATGGATATGAGTGGGTAAATTTTGAAACTTTTAGAAGTGAGCTTCCAAGTAATTCGAGTATCTTTTCATTTGATTTAAATATATGGGCTCCGACAAACTCTTGTGGATTTGGAAGTAGTTTTTCTCTAACAACTGTTTCATCAAAACAACCTCGTTCATCAACTGGCATGATAACTTCTAAGTTATATTTCAAACCGACT
>JALUWT010000139.1 GCA_027019325.1 Sulfurimonas sp. | reverse complement strand
CGGTTTGCGTGCCATATAAAGAAGCATCATAATTATAACAATCCATAAAACCATCGATAAGCCCTGTGATGAAGAGATAATCATCATAAAATCTGGTATTTGCATTATACATCCTTTTATTAACTATTCTTATTCTATCATAAAAAATATTTATTACAAAAATTTGATAAAATAACTTAAAATATAAAAGAGTGTATAATTTCAAAAAATGGATATTTTATGTGTGTATGTGGAAATAAACAAGAATTTTCTGAATGCTGCGAGCCAATCATAACAAAAAAACACTCTCCAAGAACACCTGAAGCACTCATGCGCAGCAGATACTCTGCCTATGTAACAGCCAATGGAGCTTATCTTGTCTACTCTGCTGCAAAAGCCAACAGATACGCAAATGACATCGCTCTCATAGAAGAGTTCTCAAACTCCGTAGAGTGGCTTAAACTCGATGTTTTAAAAATAATAGACAATCAAGTAGAATTCAAAGCTTACTATAGAGACAAAGAGGGCATACAAATTCTACATGAAAGAAGTAATTTCATCCAAGAAGAGGAAGAGTGGAAATACAGCGAAGGCGAACTTTTCAATGCAAAAGTAGAGAGAAATGAACCCTGCCCCTGTGGAAGCGGAAAAAAATATAAAAAGTGTTGTGCTTAAGAGAGCTCTTTTACAAAGACGAAACTTTTTTTTGTAAAGCCCTCTTTTTCATAAAACATATGTGCCTCTTTACGTATAATTCCAGAAGAGAGGACTATGCTTGTACACATTCCCATCTTCGCGTAATCTTTTAAATATTCAAGCATCATTTTTCCATACCCCTTTGAACGATACTTTGCATCTGTTACCAGTTCATCCACAAAAAGATGGCGTTTATGGTAGAGGTTTGTCTGCACAACAACACCGGCATAACTAATGAGTTCCTCTTTTTCAAAGATACCAAGCATTGTATATTCACGCGCACGCATATCATAAATCAAATCTTCAAATTCATCATACGTGAGTTGCTCACGCAGCTGTTTGACAATCCCCCAAGCAACGTCCAACTCTTTTAAATCTAGTTTTCTTATCTGCATATCTTATTTTACAATAGAGTTCTTGCATAACTCCTAAAATTTCCAGAAAAAATTTTGCAACAATCGTATTAATCCGCTACAATAGGAGTATAACAATTTTTAATGGAGTAATTATATGCAAAAGAGTTATTATAATGTAATCATCGTCGGTGGCGGTATATCGGGAACGGCTCTTCTCTATACTCTAGCACAATATACAGATATCAAAAATATTGCTCTTTTTGAGAAATATGATGACATTGCCACACTCAATTCAAATGCAAAAAGCAATTCCCAAACCCTGCACTGTGGTGATATAGAGACAAATTACACCCTAGAAAAAGCGATAAAAACCAATAAAACCGCGACCATGCTTGAGAAGTATGCCAAACAGTATGATTATAATGAAAAGTATATGTTTAAAGTCCCAAAAATGGCTCTTGGTGTCGGTAAAAAAGAGGTTGATTTTATAAAAAAACGCTATGAAGATTTTAAAGAAGACTTCCCTTATATGGAACTTTGGGACAAAAAAAAGTTAGCCGAAATCGAACCTGCTCTGCTTGAAGGGCGTGATAAAGATGAAGATATTTTAGCAATGGGAACACAAGAAAGATACAGTGCCATTGACTTTGGTGCAATTGCAAAAAGCTTTGTTCGCAATGCCCAAAAAGCCAAAGCAACGGCAGATGTCCATCTATCAAAAGAAGTTGAAGTGATAGAACAGCTTGGAGACAAGTTCAAACTCACTATCAATACCGGCGAGCACTATTTTGCGGACTACGTAGTAGTTAATGCAGGCGCACATTCACTTCTACTTGCACATAAAATGGACTATGGACAAGAGTACTCATGTATTCCCATTGGAGGGAGTTTTTACTACTCAAAAGTTGATAAACTCAAATCAAAAGTCTACACTATCCAAAATCCAAAACTCCCTTTTGCAGCCATTCATGGAGATCCTGACATCATTGAGGACAATAGAGTTCGCTTTGGACCTACTGCCATCGCTTTGCCGAAGCTTGAACGTTACCATCATGCCCATTTTATTGACTTTTTAGAGTCACTTTCTCCAAGTAGTGAGGTACTTGAGGTCTTTCATAATCTCCTCTCAGATGAAGATATACGTGAGTATGTTTTTAAAAACTTTCTGTATGAAATACCGGGTATTAGACAAAAACTCTTTGCCAAAGAGGTGCAAAAAATCATTCCTTCTTTGAGCGAAGATGATATCACTTTTGCCGAGGGTGTCGGTGGTCTGCGTCCTCAGGTTATTGACAAGAAAAATAAAAAGCTCCTCCTTGGAGAAGCCAAAATTGACACAGGAAATGGCATCGTTTTTAATATGACGCCATCACCGGGAGCTACAAGCTGTCTCGGCAATGCCCTAGAAGACACAAAACTGATATGTAAATTTTTAGGTGCAAACTTGAAAACAAACAAACTGAAAAAGGAGCTCTTATGAAAAATACAATGACTATGACAGACAACCGTGACGGCAAAAGTTATGAGTTTGAGATTAGAGATGCAACGCGTGGACCAAGTGTCGTTGATATCAGTAGTTTTTATGGACAAACGGGTATGTTTACCTACGATAACGGCTTTACATCAACAGCAAGCTGTGAATCAGAAATCACTTTTATAGATGGGGTAGAGGGAGAACTGCGCTACCGTGGCATAAGAATAGAGGAACTTGCAAGCAAACACAGCTATCTTGAGACCTGCTATTTGCTTCTGAATTCAAAGCTTCCAGATGAAACAGAGCTCTTGAAGTTTGATTTAGAATTACGGCACCGTTCTCTTTTACATGAAAATCTCAAAAATTTATTTAACACATTTCCGACAGGAGCACACCCAATGGCAGCACTCTCCTCTGCAACTGCCGCACTCTCAAGTTTTTACTACTCCCATCTTAACATTGCAGATGAGAGCGGGTATCAGGAGATGGCACGACGCATTATTGCAAAAATGCCAACTCTTGCAGCCTTTGCGTATCGTCACTCTATTGGCGCGCCTTTCATCCAGCCTGATATTGAGCGGAGTTTTACAGAAAATTTTCTCTATATGATGCGTGCCTATCCTGGCGGGAAAATGCACATTGGCATAAATGGAGAGCAAAAAATAAAAGCTATTGAAATAAAAGCACTCGATACGATTTTTACACTCCATGCAGACCATGAGCAAAATGCTTCAACAACAACAGTACGGGGAGTCGCTTCAACAGGCGCTCATCCTTACGTTGCCATCAGCGCAGGAATTTCTGCTCTTTGGGGACGTGCACATGGAGGAGCGAATGAATCGGTCATCAAACAGCTTGAAATGATAGGCAGTGTTGAGAGAGTAGATGAGTTCATTGCCCGTGCAAAAGACCCCAACGATGAATTTCGACTTATGGGTTTTGGGCATCGTGTTTACAAAAACTTTGACCCACGGGCAAAAATACTAAAAACTCTGCAAGACCAGCTCAAAAACGAGTTAAACCTTGACTCTAATCTTATGAACATTGCAAATAAAATTGAAGAGATTGCACTCAGTGATGACTATTTCATCAGCAGAAAACTCTACCCAAATATTGACTTTTATTCAGGAGTCATTTTAACAGCTCTGCAGATTCCAAAACCGATGTTTACCCCTATTTTTGTCATTGGGCGAACAATTGGCTGGATAACACAATGGATAGAGTTTAAAAAACAAAAAGGAAATAAAATCGCCCGTCCAAGACAACTTTATCTGGGAAAATAGCAGAGAAACAGAATCATATACCTCTAATTTAAATATATTTTGATATAATCGCGAAAAATATTATATAGGCTAAACAGAATGGTAACAGTACAAAATTTAACTATGCGTTATGGAAATAGAGTTCTATTTCAAGAGATAAACCTCAAACTAGATCGTCATAAAAGATATGGTCTTATCGGTGCAAATGGTGCAGGAAAAACAACATTTCTTAAAATTCTTTCTGCTCAGATTAATGAGTATGATGGTGAAGTCATCATCCCTAAACAGAATAAAGTGGGTGTTTTAGGACAAAACCAGTACGCTTTTGAAGATTATACAATTATGAATGCCGTTCTTTATGGAAATAAACGTCTTTATGATGCCATCAAAGAAAAAGAAGAGATCTACATGACGGGAGACTTTGAAGATGATGCCGTCAACAATCGTCTTGCAGAGTTAGAGACTGTTTGTGTTGAGGAAGACCCAACATATGAGTATGATGTCAACATCGCGAAAATTCTTGAGAATGTCGGTATTCCTGCTGAGCAGCATAATGAGCTTATGAGTACCCTAGACTCTGCTGACAAATTCAAAGTACTCCTTGCGCAGGTTTTATACCCAAAACCAGATGTACTTTTCCTCGATGAGCCTACAAATAACCAGGATATCGAAACAATCACCTGGCTTGAGAATGAGCTTCAACGCCATCAAGGTGTTTTGGTAGTGATCTCTCATGATAGACACTTTTTAAACTCTGTTGTTACTAACATTCTGGATGTCGATTATCAAAAAATTCGTGAGTTCACTGGTAACTATGATGATTGGTACATTGCTGCCAATGTAATGGCAAAACAGATGGAACTCGATAATGCCAAAAAACAAAAAGAGAAAGAGCAGTTAGAAGCTTTTGTCCGTCGATTTAGTGCAAATGCTTCCAAAGCAAAACAGGCAACTTCAAGACAAAAACAACTCGACAAGCTTCAGATAGATGAGATAAAGCCCTCTTCACGCCGTGACCCATCTATCGTCTTTAAAGCAAAACGTGTCATGGGTGATGAAGCGCTCAATGTTGAGAAAATCTGCCACGCTTATGGTGATAATCAAGTCCTTAAAGATGTGAGTTTCAAAGTAAATCCAGATGAAAAAATCGCCATTATCGGTGCCAATGGTGTCGGTAAATCAACACTTGTAAAAATCCTTATGGAAGAGATAAAGCCGAGTTGTGGCGGTAAAATAACTTGGGGAGCTACAATTGAAAGCTCCTACTTTCCACAAGATACGGCAGATGTCATAGAGGGAAATGGTACACTTTATGACTGGCTACGTGCATTTGATCCCAAGCGTGAAATAGCAGAGATACGAAACTGCCTCGGCCGCATGCTCTTTAATGGAGAGCAACAGGAAAAATCAGTTGTCAGCATCTCAGGTGGTGAAAAACACCGTATGATGCTCTCTAAAATGATGCTTGAAAATGGAAACTTTTTAGTCCTTGATGAACCTACCAATCACCTTGATCTTGAAGCTATTATCGCTCTTGGTGAAGCGCTGCATGAGTTTAAAGGCAATGTTATCTGTGTCTCTCATGACCGTGAACTTCTTGACGCTTTTGCTACACGTATAATTGAGTTGCATGAAGATCATACTTATATTGACTTCAAAGGTTCTTATGAAGAGTTTGCAGAAGCTAAAAACGCGGGGAGTATTTAATTATGTCTGAATATAAAGAGTATCTCGGTTTGGGTGTAGCAGGTAATTTTGCACTTCATCTTGCACAAGCAGGTGAGCTGGAAGATTTTAAAGATGTCATCACAGAAGATGAAGCAGCACCAAAGGGAATCTTCCCTTTTTATCTGCCGTGTGAGGTAACAGCCAAGAGTGAACGTCCTCGTACAATGCTCTCAATCTATCCTCTCTCCAGTGACAGACTGCAGCTTCCAAAAGAAGATGTGAATGTCCAGGCAGAACCGGAAGTAGCACTGCTATGTGAACTCACCTATGAAAAAGATAAATTAGTCTACATTGCACCGCAGTACTTTGGTGCCTATAATGATGCTTCTATCCGTATTAGTGGAGCGCAAAAGATTAGTGATAAAAAAAACTGGGGTGAAAATTCAAAAGGTTTAGCCGCTGAACTTCTTCCTCTTGATGTCTTTGAAAAAGATGCTACGATGGACAGTTACTCTATCTGCAGTTTTTTACGTAGAGAGGACAAACTCCATGCATATGGCGAAGATGTAGAGCTTAAAGGCTACAGCTATTTTCATGAAAAACTCTTAGAGTGGATACTCAAGCAAATCAACACGCAAGAAGATTTCGGTCCGCTTGAAGATGTCAAATCTTACATAAAAGTGTGTAACAATCCTACAAACCTTCTCATCAGTATTGGCGCAACACGTTATACACCTTATGGTGAAAATACTTTTTTACAGAGTGGCGATGAAGTGCTTGTAGTCGTTTATAATCATAACCGATATGAGTTCTCAGAAATTGAAGCAACTCTACAGAGCAGAGAGTATAACAAAGCTGCTATGAGTGTTTTAGCGCAAAAAGTTCTTTAATGAGCCGAGGCAGAAAACTTGACATCTTCATCGGTGCAGAGTTTGAAGACAGATGGTCTCAAGTGCAAAGTCCTCGTAAAAGCACAATAACTTCTGAGATTTTAGAGCCTGCAAAGCACACTTTACACTTCTCTAAAGAGAAACGCCGCGGTAAAGTTGTCACACTTGTCGGCCCTTTTCATCTTCAAAAAGAAGATGCTGTTGCACTTCTTAAAAAACTCAAAAAGAAGCTTGGCTGCGGTGGCAGTTATAAAGAGCATTTTATGGAGTTTCAGGGAGAACCAAAAACAAAGCTGCGTGAGCTTTTAAGCGTAGAAGGTTTTCGTTTTAAAAACGGCCACTAAGCAATTTTTTCGTTATGAATATGCTTTGTGGTTGCAGCACTCACATTAGAAGTAATAATGTATCTGTCACGTCCACTCTCTTTTGCTTCGTAAAGCATCTCATCTGCACGTGAAATAAGTATTTCCTCATCTAAAGCATCATCAGCAACACAACAAACAACACCAATGGAGATGGTAATAAACTCCCCTACTTTAGAGTTTTCATGCTTCAGTCCACGTCCTCGCACAGCATCGCATATCTCACGGGCAAGTTTTGCAGAGCTTGATTCATCTGTTTCACTCATTAAAACACCAAACTCTTCACCGCCAAGTCTAAAAACATAATCACTCGGACGTTTTAGTGTCTCTTGCAGAACTTTTGACACAGACTTCAGCGCATAATCACCTTCAACATGTCCGTAGGTGTCGTTATATTGCTTAAAATAATCAATATCAAGCATCATAAAGGTAATGTAAGTTCTGTTTCTTTTAGCACGTTTGAGTTCTCTCTCATAGATGAAATTAAAATATCTTCTATTATGTAGACCTGTCAAGGAGTCTGTGTAGGAGGCATTTTCAAGCTTTTTATTTGCTCTTTTTAATTTTTTTGCAGAAATTTCAAGCTGTGTTTGGTCTTTTTGAATACTCTTAAATACATACAAGAGTATAAGTAAAACACCTACAATAATGATTGAGAGAATAATACCGATATGCAGAAGCATAGAGTTATAAGTGATTAAAAATTTCTTTCTCTCATAATTGGCTACATTCACTTCATAATTAATCAATTTTTGCAGTACGGTATGAATGTATTCAACTCTGTTTTCGAGTGTATTGATTGAGATTTTTTGTAAATCTTTCCCATTTTTGGCAGCATATAGGATCTGTCTAAAGTACCTGTTTGTTGATTTTATTTCCATATTTGTATATTCAACATACTCCATCTCATCTTCTGTTTTAAAATGAGACATATAACTCTTCCATTTTTTGTCTATATCACGCAGTGCATCTTCAAGATTAAAAACAATCTCGGAAGAGCTCATCTCTTGGCGTGAGGCTTTATAAACAGTATCTGCCAGACCATTATGATATTTTTGAAGGATTTCATTGAGTTCAGTTACTGGGACAAGGGAGCCAAAGTAAAGTGCATCTATATTTTTTTTCATTGCATTCACATAGGTAGTTCCAAGAATACCGACGCTAATCAGCCCCATAGTGATGAGTAAAAAAAGAAATAAAAGCTTGCTTCTAAGCTTCAATGCTTCAATAAACTGCATACAGCTCCCTTGAAGTGCCAGACCATAGTAAATGACATAATTCAATGAAAAAA
>JALUWT010000138.1 GCA_027019325.1 Sulfurimonas sp. | reverse complement strand
AAAGGACACAAGCTCTGATTTATCCAGATGTAAAAGGGGTCGGAGAAGTGTATAGTTTTCTCGTAGTTCAAGGGCTTGCATTCCTCCGAGTTCAGCACACCCTGCACCTTTACAAAACTGCATCAACATCCACTCAAATCTATCTCCTAAATGATGGGCTGTAAGGAGGTGAGTGTAGTGATGTTCTTGGATGATTTTTTCAAAAAAATCATAGCGAATGGCTCTTGCATTTGCTTCAAAATTTGTTGCGATTTGGGGTGCGGTATGTGTAAAACAGTGGAGTTGATGTTTCTGTGCCAAGGCTTGTGCATAGAGAACCTCTTCTTTACTCTGTAAACGCAACGCATAATCTACAATAGCAATGTCAAAAGGAATTTGGTGTTGTAAGAGTAAAAAAAAGAGGGCAGTAGAGTCTCCTCCTGCTGAGAATGCAAGAAGATTTTTCCCCTCTTTGAGTTGTGTGAGTGTGGAGGCTTTAAGCATTGTCCACAGTAGCGGTTAAGATGTTTCCAACAAGTCCAGTAATAGTCGCTTTATAAACCTTTTTAAATGCTAAATCTTCATCTTTTGTTCTGTCATTGACATAAATTTCACCATCAATTTCAGGCGCCCAGAGAAGTTTACGCGCACTCAAAAGGTACTCATGCTCATCACTCTCTTTATCTATAACTATATCAACTTCTTGTCCAACATTTTTCTCTAAAGATGTTAAGGTTGCTTCGCTGATTATATCACCTAAAATTTGTGCTCTTTGCGCTTTGACTTCATCAGAAATCTTTTCGCTCATCTCGTAAGCAGAAGTAGTCTCTTCATCACTATAAGAAAAAACATTCACTCTGTCAAATCCAAAAGTTGCAGCGAATTCGCACATCTCATCAAACATTGCTTGCGTTTCATTTGGATGCCCTACAATAAAACTAGTTCTTACGAAGGAGTTTGGAAGAGAACGCATATAGTTTAAAAGTTCAAGTGTTTTTTCTCTCCCAAACCCGCGTTTCATCAAACGCAACATATCATCATTGATGTGTTGAATAGGCATATCAAAGTAGTTATGAAACACAGTGCTTTTTGCGATATTTTGTAATAGTTTCATACTTGTTGTGGAAGGGTAAAGGTACAAAATACGTGCTGATTGAACCCCCTCTATAAGCTCAATTCTTTGGATAAGTAAAGAGAGTCCATCCTTGACATTTTGGTCACGTAAATAGGAACTTGAGTCTTGTGAAACGAAAGAAAAATCATAGTAGCCTTTGTCAACTAGGCATTTGACCTCACGTGCAATGGAGTCAAGGTTTCGTGAGTTGAGTTTTCCTTTAAAAGAGGGAA
>JALUWT010000137.1 GCA_027019325.1 Sulfurimonas sp. | reverse complement strand
TAATTGAGTAGCAACATTCTCAGCAACAAGTTGAGCTGAAGTTTGTGCTTTTTTCTCTTCTTTGATATTAATAGCAATTGGCTTACCAACGATACTTTGAAGAGAAGCCTTAAGTTTCTCAATATCAGCACCTTTTTTACCAATAATAATACCAGGACGAGCGGCAACAATAGTTACACGAAGTCTCTTAACAGTTCTCTCTATAATGATGTTAGCAACACCAGCATAATAAAGCTCTTTTTTCAAAAAGGTTCTTATCTTGTGATCTTCAATTAAACTTTCTGGAGCAGTTTTAAAGTTAGGAAACCATCTGCTTTCCCAGTTTCTGTTGATTCCAAGACGTAAACCTATAGGATTAACTTTTTGACCCATACTATTTACCCTCTACTTCTACTAAAATATGTGCTGTTGGTTTTCTGATACCTGATGCCATACCACGAGCACGTGGACGAAATCTTTTAAGTACAGGACCATTGTCAACACGACAAGATGTTACAACACAATCTTCAGCTTCTTCACCACTGTTAGCAACTGCTGACGCAAGTACTTTAGAGATGATTTTTGCTGCCTTATTTGGAGTAAATTCTAAGGCTGCTAATGCTTCTTCAGCATTCATACCTTGAATTTCTCTAGCAATAAGACGAGATTTTATAGGTGATACACGGATAAATTTCAATAATGCTCTAGCCATGATTACACCTTCTTCTGAACAGAGCCTTTGTGGCCCTTAAATGTACGAGTTGGTGCAAATTCACCAAGTTTATAACCAATATGATTCTCTGTAATAAATACAGGAACAAATTGGCGACCATTATGAACATTTAATGTTAAACCAACCATATCAGGAAGAATCATAGACCTTCTTGACCATGTTTTAATAGGTTTTTTGTTACCTTCAGCCTTTGCTGAAATAACTTTTTTCATCAAATGATCATCTACGAATGGACCTTTTTTTACTGAACGAGCCATATTAGCCTACCCTTTTTGCATTTACTTTACGGCGAGTAATAATAAGTTTATCACTAGCTTTTTTACGACGAGTTTTAGCACCCTTAGTTGGTTTACCCCAAGGAGTAACTGGATGACGACCTGAATTCGTTTTACCTTCACCACCACCGTGTGGGTGATCAATAGGGTTCATAGCAGAACCACGAGTTTGAGGACGAATACCTAAGTGTCTTTGACGACCAGCTTTAGCAATAACAATATTACCAAACTCTTCATTTCCAACACTACCAACAGTAGCTAAACACTCACCCAATACTAAACGCATCTCAGATGAAGGCATACGAAGTGAAACATACTTTCCATCACGACCCATTATTTGTGCTGAAGTTCCAGCTGAACGA
>JALUWT010000136.1 GCA_027019325.1 Sulfurimonas sp. | reverse complement strand
GTTGTACTTTTCCAAGATTTACTTTTATAGTTATTGAGCAAAGGAGATAAATATAATTGAGAATAGTATGCGCTAAAAAGAATCATTAAACCTAAAAAAATAAACTCATAATATCCATGAAATGCAATATATTTATAATTAGGACAGTTATATAATAAGTAATAAATAGGTAATGGTAATACAAGGAAAGCAAATATACTTTTTGCTACTACTAGAGAGAGACCTTTATCGTAAATCATTTTCATATAGTATGGATTTGTTGTAAAATTAAATAAATCTTGTTTCATGGTATTATGCCTAGTTATTTATTGAATGTATTTTACAGAAAATAACTTTGATAAACAAGAGTACTAAAATGGAATAAAGTTATGTTAGTATGTCCTCATTATAAATAACAGCTGTTCCTGCAAGCAAGTCATGTAGGGCGCGTTTGTCTTTACGAAATGCTATCATGAAGAAGCCTATGCCTAAGAGCAGGGTGGAGGGGATGTAGCCTAGTGAACGGGTGATTGCCTGTTTATTTGTTATGTCTTCAAAAGTTTTAGCATCGACTATCTTGATATGCACGAACTTCTTGCCGGGTGTTGCACCACGCCATCTGTCCCAAAAGATTACAGTTACTACTAAAACAGAGATTTCAAAAAGAAGTTCCCATCGAAAAGATGTATGAGGTTGATTGTCAAGTGCGTGAGGATTACCGCTCATTGCCATTTGCAGATTTTGTTGGTACTGTACGAAGTCAAACCAGTTGCCGTCACTTAAAAAGTAGATGACTATGCCTACTGGTAGGGCGAGGAAGAGGGTATCTAAAAATGAAGCGATAAAGCGGATCCAAAAACCCGCATATCGAACTTCACTATTAGACATGATAGTTTGGCGCTTCTTGTGTGATGATTACATCATGAACATGAGACTCTTTAAGACCTGCAGATGTGATTTCAACAAATTCTGATTTGTCCCAGAACGCTTCTATACTCTCACTACCGCAGTAACCCATAGATGAACGCAGTCCACCCATCATTTGATGAACAATTCCGGCAATAGAACCTCTAAAAGGTACACGACCTTCGATTCCTTCTGGTACAAGTTTATCAGAAGCAGTTCCCTCTTGGAAATATCTGTCAGTACTTCCTTTTTGCATAGCGCCAATTGATCCCATACCACGGTATGATTTGTATTGACGACCTTGGAACATGATAGTCTCACCTGGAGACTCTTCTGTTCCTGCTAAAAGGCTTCCTGCCATAACACAGCTGGCACCAACCGCTAAAGCTTTTGCAATATCTCCAGAGTATTTAATCCCGCCATCGGCAATGACAGGTACACCATGAGGACGTGCAGCACCGGCACAC
>JALUWT010000135.1 GCA_027019325.1 Sulfurimonas sp. | reverse complement strand
GTTTCGAAAATCGGAAATCGGAAATCGGAAAAAGGAGAAAGACTCCACTTTCCGCTTTCCGTTTCTCGTTTTCCGATGGGTTGTCCGATCCTGCAAGCAGGATCAAGACGGTCTTTATATTACCAGCGGTAGTGAGCAAACGCTTTGTTTGCTTCTGCCATACGGTAAGTATCTTCTTTCTTCTTGAACGCTGCACCTTTGTCAGTTGCAGCTTCCATTAGTTCATTAGCCAAACGCTCAGCCATTGTACGCTCGTTACGCTTGCGCGCAGCGTCAATGATCCAACGTAGTGCCAATGAAAGTTGACGTACAGGACGAACTTCTACTGGAACTTGGTATGTTGCCCCACCTACACGACGTGATTTTACTTCGATCACCGGCTTGATGTTGTCGATCGCTGCATTGAACACTTCAACACCTGGAGTTTCACCACGTGAAGAGATGATGTCTAGTGCAGAGTACATGATCTTTTCAGCAGTACTTTTTTTACCATCAAGCATTACTTTGTTGATGAATTTTGTAACGATTTTACTTCCGTAAATTGGATCAGGCATGATCTCACGTACGGGTGCTTTTCTTCTTCTCATAAGAGTTCCTTCAATTTTAAAAATTTACTCAAAGCTTTCGCTCTGTATTGTCTCCTACAAAAATACTCTTCATCACTCACCTGAGTCTATGAAGTTATTGCGTAGTAAACGGACTTTTGGTTACTTAGGCTTCTTAGTACCGTACTTAGAACGTGCTACTGTACGTCCAGAGACACCAGCAGTATCAAGTGCACCACGGACGATGTGATACTTAACACCCGGAAGGTCTTTTACACGACCACCACGTACAAGAACGATAGAGTGTTCTTGAAGGTTGTGACCCTCACCACCGATATACGAAATAACTTCGAATCCAGAAGTAAGACGGACTTTAGCTACTTTACGTAGAGCCGAGTTTGGTTTTTTTGGTGTAGTTGTATATACACGAGTACATACACCACGACGCTGAGGACAAGATACAAGTGCAGCAGATTTAGACTTCTTTACCTGACGCTTGCGCTCTTTACGAATCAATTGGTTGATTGTAGGCATACAATTCCTTTATAAAATAAGTTCCAGTAGATTACCCACTAGGGAGTAATAAACGCGGGATTATACCTAAATCAGAATAAATGATAGCTTTAAGATAAAGATTAGGATAAGTAGATGTTCTAAGATGTGTCACAAGTAAATATGCTTGTGTATTTGTGAAAAGAAAACAAATATGCGTTTCAAGAGAGATGATCAGAAGCGCCTGGGCTCTTCTGATCTAAAAGATGGTCTTAGTGAAGGTCTTTCCAGACTTCACGTTTCCAAAGATAGGCAGCAAGCACGAAGAAGATCATA
>JALUWT010000134.1 GCA_027019325.1 Sulfurimonas sp. | reverse complement strand
GCCTCCATGGCCATCGCCCAACAAGAAGAGCGCATCAGCGATGCGGCCAGACGCCTCAGCATCGAAAAACGTATCAAGAACAGAGAGAGTTTCAAGAGTCTGCCACGCACCATGCAAAAAAAGGTACTGAGCATCGAGTCCAACCTCTTCTTTTTCAAACACACTCCTGACGAGATCATCGATGTTGCCAACCAGGCCCGAAGTGTCAAATCTTTTCACTATGCCATCAACACCGAAGGGGACGGTATGAGTATACAGATCATCCGTAAAGTCCCGCTCAACCTTACCTATCTTTTAGGGAAGTTCTCCTACCTCGATGTCGCCTCGATGGAGGTCTTCACCCTCTTTGACGACCTGAAGTTCTTCAAGATCGACTTTCTGCATCTGCCGGAGTTCGACTCGCTGGAACATGTCGAAGAGATCATAGAAAACGCGTTTGACATGGAACAGAAGGTCCATCTCGATGCCGTATGCATCAAAGCAGAGGAGATCACACTCGACTGTGAGCACTCCCGCACCTATGCGCAAATGAACATCAACACCACCAACCAGCGTGGCCTCATCGCCTATATCATGCAAGCCTTCGATGAGCTCGACATCAACATCGCCACCGCAAAAATACACAGTACCAAAAAACGGGTACGCGACCACTTCTTAATCGAGAAACAGAACAAAATGTGCGATAATGCGCCTCAATTAATCTCTATACTCACAAAAGGTATCAAATAATGTGTGGAATCGTCGGATTTGTAGGAACAAACAAGGTCAAAGATGTCTTGCTCGATGGACTCAAAGAGTTGGAGTACCGCGGTTACGACTCTGCCGGTATCGCAGTACTTCAGGATGAGACATTCTCCTCCTACAAAGCGGTTGGAAAACTGGACAACCTGGTACAGAAGGTCGCCGATTTCGATCCCAAAGGTTTTGCCATCGGCATCGGCCACACCCGCTGGGCCACCCACGGTAAACCGACCGAACTCAATGCCCACCCACATCTCGGAGCGTCCTCTTACGTCGTACACAACGGAATCATCGAAAACTATCAGGAGATCAAAAGCACCCTGCTCTCTGAGGGTGTACGCTTTTTGAGTCAGACCGATACCGAAGTGATCGTCCACCTTTTTGAAAAATATCTTGCAACAGAGGCAACTCCTTTTGAAGCATTTAAGAAGACCCTTGAGAAACTGGAAGGTGCTTATGCCATTCTTCTGGCTACCAAGTCCATGCCTGACACCATTTTCTTTGCCAAAAACGGCTCACCGATGATCGTTGGTGTCAACGATGAAGGAGAGAAGGTCTTTGCCTCCTCCGATGCACCGCTGATCGGTCATGCCAAAGATGTACTCTATCTTGGTGACGGTGAGTTTGGTTATGT
>JALUWT010000133.1 GCA_027019325.1 Sulfurimonas sp. | reverse complement strand
AATTGAAAGCTTACGATCATCGTGTACTTGATAGATCAGTAGCATCAATCGTAGAGGCTGTTAAGCGTACTGGCGCGGTAATCCGTGGTCCAATACCTTTACCAACAAAAATTCGTAAATATACTGTTTTAAAATCAGTTCACGTTAACAAAAAAGCGCGTGAGCAGTTTGAAATTCGTATGCACGCTAGAATGATTGACATCGTATCTGCTACGCCAGAGACTGTTGATTCATTAATGAAACTTGATCTTGCACCAGAAGTGGACGTTGAAGTTCGCTCTATGGACAAATAGGAGTAACGATGGAATATATTGTTGAAAAAATCGGTATGAGCCGTACTATCACAGTTCCTGCAAAACCAGTTACTCTTTTAAGAGTTCTTGATGCTCAGGTGTGTGAAGTTAATGATGGTAAAGCTATTGTTGCGTACAACAGTGGTAAAAAAATGAATAAAGCAATTGAAGGCCAACAGAAGAAATACAACCTTCCCGCAGAATTTAACCGTTTTGTTACTTTAGATGTAGTAAATGCTGAGGCTGGTGAGTTAGATTTAACTCCATTAACAGACGCTAGCATTCTTAGAACTACTTTTAACACTAAAGGTCGCGGTTTTTCTGGTGCTATGAAGCGTTGGAATTTCGGTGGTGGTCCTGCATCTCACGGTCATAGAATGGGTCGTAGAACAGGTTCTATCGGTAATGCTGAATGGCCAGGTCGTGTTATGAAGGGTAAGAAAATGCCTGGACAATATGGAAATACACAAAATAGTGTAAAAAATGAGATCGTTTCTTTCGATGCTGAAAACAAAATCATTGCGGTTTTAGGTTCAGTTTCAGGTGCTAACGGTTCTTTAGGTCGTGTAAAGGTAGCTAAATAATGAGCGCAATCGTTTTAAATGAAAAAATGGAAAAAGCATCAGAGTTAGCATTACCAGAGTCTTTCTCTGGAATCAACCCTCATAACCTTTACCTTTATGTAAAATCTGCTCAAGCTGCACAGCGTGCAAACACAGCGATTACTAAAGGTAGAAGTGATGTACGTGGTGGTGGTAAAAAACC
This sequence comes from Sulfurimonas sp., assembly GCA_027019325.1. Lineage (GTDB taxonomy): Bacteria > Campylobacterota > Campylobacteria > Campylobacterales > Sulfurimonadaceae > Sulfurimonas. The sequence goes on along the minus strand of JALUWT010000133.1, from coordinate 338 downwards.
ATGGGCTCAAAAAGGTGGCGGACGCGCTCGTGCTGGTTCACGTCGTTCTCCAATCTTCGTAGGTGGTGGTAAAGCTTTTGGTTCACAAAACAACCGTAACTACGATTTAAAAGTAAACAAAAAGCAGAAAAAACTTGCTTTAAACTTTGCTTTAAATGAGCATGCACAAAATGGTACTCTCTTTATCGTTGACAGTATCGCAGTAGAGTCTGGTAAAACAAAAGACGCTGCAGCAATATTTAAAAACTTAGGACAAAGAGATACACTTTTTGTAAAAGAATTATTAGATGAAAAAACATACTTAGCATTTGAAAACCTTCAAGCTACTTATGTTGTTG
>JALUWT010000132.1 GCA_027019325.1 Sulfurimonas sp. | reverse complement strand
CAAAAGCAAATAAACTTATCTCTAACTCACTCACATCTGAACTTCTTCAACTAGAGCAGATTAAGACACAAGGTAAGTTTAACGAGGCTCTTAAAGTTAACAAAGATGCACAAATCTTCCTAACACCTGGTGGTGCAGTACCGAACATTTGGGTAGATGCCAAAGGCAAGCAACAACGTTTAATGGGACAACAGTAGTCCCGTAGGGTGTTGTCCCTGACAACACCAACTCTAACCTCAATAATTTAACGGTGTTGTGAGGGCACAACACCCTACACATGGAGAAACATCATGACCATAGACTGGAACAAAAACCCCCTCATCCCTGCCATTGCACAAGATGCTGAGACCAACCAAATACTTATGCTTGCTTATATGAATGAAGAGGCTTACACTCTCACATTGGAAACTGGGTATGCACACTACTTCAGCCGTAGCAAACAACGTATCTGGAAGAAAGGTGAAAGCTCTAACCATACCCAAGAAGTTAAAGATGTACTACTTGACTGCGATGCCGACACTGTCATACTCAAAATCAAACAAAATGGTGTTGCCTGTCATACAGGACGTAAAAGCTGTTTCTTTACCTCTGTAATGCAAGACAAAATCATCTTGGACAAAGAAGTAGATACCACTGCTATGTATGGTGTGGTTGATACCCTTTACCACACCATACTTGAACGCAAAAATGCACCAGCAGAACAAAAGTCATGGACTAAAAAACTCTTAGATGACAAAGTGCTCATGCTCAGTAAAATTCGTGAAGAGGCTGATGAAGTTTGTGTCGCCATCAATGAAGAGAGTGACAAACAAGTCATCTACGAATCTGCCGACCTTCTTTACCATACACTTGTAGGTTTAGGCTACCGTGACATCTCACCAGACAGAGTCAAACAAGAATTAGCAAGAAGATTTGGGATGTCTGGGATTACAGAAAAAGAGAGTCGTACTAAAAAATAACGTGTATACCGTGTGTTTACCCATTGGTAAACACACAACCTAATTTAACACCCTCCAGCACAACCTGGAGTATCTGCATTTCCACCAGCGAAATACTTTCCATCAAAACTTACCAATGAATATTGTCTATCTTCACCCAAAGACGCTTTAAGTCCTTCTATCGATAAAAATCCAAGTGAATCTGCACCCATATTGGCAGCTATCTCTTCTGGGGTAAACTTTGTAGAGATAAGTTCATCTTTTGTTGGAGTGTCTATTCCGTAACGACAAGGAAACTTTATCTCAGGGGCAGCGATACGCATATGTACCTCTGTAGCTCCTGCCTCTTTAAGCATACGTACTATCTGCTTTGATGTTGTACCACGTACAAGAGAGTCATCAATAATAGCAACTCTTTTACCTTTAATAAGATGCTTTACAGGAGAAAGCTTTAGTTTCACTT
>JALUWT010000131.1 GCA_027019325.1 Sulfurimonas sp. | reverse complement strand
ACTTGTTTGTCTCTATCATAGTTTCATTGAATTTGCCATTCAAGGAGTTGACGATTTTGATGAAGTCTTTTTTGATGGTTGGATTTGCAACGCTATCTTGAAATAACGTAAAATAAGTCTGATATGAAATAAAATGTGGTAGGAGCTCTTTAAAATGATAACTACCAAGCTTTTTACTATAAACAATGTCTTCACACTTTTTAATAGTGTTTTCTATGGTCTTAGTGGAAACATCAAATAGATCTGCAAACTCCTGCTTTGTATACAATCGTTCAAATAATTTATTATAAATAACAATATTTCTCTTTTCCAAAATATTATCCTCAAGTTAATCTGGAAGTATTATACCATATAAATTCCAACAAAATGACTTCTTTGTAAATTTTATCTATAAAACGAAATTTACTTGACAATTATTTCTATTTGTGTTATAGTTCAAATTGGAAGATGAGTAACGAGATGTATTTACCTTATATCTTTCTTCCAAATAAAATTATTATTCTAGGAGTACTATCTATGGTATTAGACATCAAACCAATTTTGATCGACCAATTTACCAGGCTTTATGAAAATATCATATGGCTAATTCCTATTGTCCTTGGAGGGGCATTGTATTTCTTCTTTTTCCGGCATGAGGTATCCGAAGAGCTTATGCTAAGTCGTTGGGAAAAGAACAGACTCACTGAGAAGTCCATCCTGGCCATCATAATGATAGCCGGTGCCACCATTGCATATCTGTATTTCAAAGGTCACTACTTCTTGCTTTCGATTATCGTATCTGTCGTTTTGACATATTTTCTATACTTGGTGGGAGTCATTGATATGATCGTGGAGAAGCTGGAGGGCAGATATGGAAAATAATCGAAAATTCCGGATTTTATCATTGGATGGCGGTGGTGTGAGGGGCTATTTATCAATTAGACTGCTTGAGAATGTCGAAAAGCATCTGAATGAGAAAGAAGGTAATGTTAAGCCTTTAGGTAAGAGGTTCGATCTCATCGTCGGTACATCCACAGGTGCGATCATCGCGGGTCTTTTGGCAATAGGCAAAAGTGCTAAAGAGATCAGAGAGCTTTACGAACGGGACATTCCTGCTATCTTCGGTAAGAAGATGAGAAGAAATCCTGTAACGGGGATCATATATCCTAAATATAAACCAGATGAACTCCAGAACAAAGCAGATAGATATTTCGGGGATCTGACATTTGAGGATGTAGAAACTGATTTGATCGTAACCACAGTAGATATCAGTAGTATGAAACCTAGATTTTACAAATCCGATTTTGCTGATAAAAACAAAGGCAGGGTTGATGAACGACTGGCAAGTGCTATTGTGGCTTCTGCTTCTGCCCCAGTTTACTTTTCCGTTGCTAGAAATCTCAAACACTCCGATTATTTGATTGATGGCGG
>JALUWT010000130.1 GCA_027019325.1 Sulfurimonas sp. | reverse complement strand
TTACAACTTCTACTGTAACAGTACCCTTGGTCGCAGCACTTGGGATTGGACTTGCTTCTAGCATAAAAGGGCGTAATCCTGTACTTGATGGTTTTGGATTGATAGCTTTTGCCTCTTTAACACCAATGATATTTGTACAACTTTATGGCATAGTAGTTTATACTTTAATGGATCCGAGTAGTGTTGTTGTGCCAGAAGTTGTAAAAAGCATAGAGTGTGTACAAACTACATTTACTTTTATGAGTGTATTAAAGAGTCTTTTTGGAGTAATTACTGATGTTATTCCTATATTGGCGGTTATTCTTTTTTTTCAGTATGTTGTTCTTAAAAAACCTATAGATAACCTAAAAAATGTAATTATAGGTTTTGTTCTTATCATCATTGGACTTGATGCTTTTATAGTTGGTCTTGAGATGGGGCTTTTCTCAGTTGGCGAGACTATGGCCTATGAGCTAACAAGATATGACAGTAACATTATAATATACTCATTTGGATTTTTAATCGGTTTTTCTACAACTATGGCTGAACCATCTTTGACGGCTATTGCTAGAAAAGCAAAAGAGATTAGTGATGGTAAGATAAACGACTTCGTACTGCGTCTTTTTGTGGCACTTGGTGTTGCTATTGGTATCTCTTTGGGTGCATATCGTATCGTTGTTGGGGGAGAGATAGTTTACTACATTATGGCAGGTTACATGTTTGTTATAGCATTAACATTTATGGCACCAAAGTACATAATCCCCATAGCTTACGATAGCGGTGGTGTTACAACATCAACTGTTACAGTTCCCTTAGTTGCTGCTTTAGGTCTTGGACTAGCCACAAATATACCAGGAAGAGACCCACTTATAGATGGTTTTGGTCTTATCGCTTTTGCTTCATTATTCCCTATGTTAACAGTAATGCTGTATGGAATAATTACTGAAAAAATAGGGATTAAAGGTACTCAAGAAAAAGAGCAACTGCATTTAGATGGACTTCGTCATGCCATAGAAGATGTTCACAATATGGGCTTATCTACTATACATATTCAAGGTACAGATAAACGTCACTCTTATGATATGCCATTTTCAGCAGTTCACATAATACTCCCAATAAAAAATGAAGAACAAGCTATAATAGCAGCTAGGGATGCAGGTGCAAAAGGTGTTACCATAACAAGATCACATGGAATGGGGCTTGAAAAATTGGAAAACTTTTACAATAGATTACATGAAGGAGCAACTGACTCAAATATAATGTTTATCACTCAATCAAAAAAAGTTGATGCCATCATTAAAGCTGTTGTTGATGAGTTAGATTTAACAGGTAAGGGTGCAGGAATAGCCTATTCCTACCCCATTTCGCACTTAAAAGGTTTAACACTTAAACTTGATGACTTGTAAGTCAAAGGAAAAATATAGTGCTTTAAT
>JALUWT010000129.1 GCA_027019325.1 Sulfurimonas sp. | reverse complement strand
TTGGTAAAGGTGCATTAATGCGTCTTGGTGATAAAAACATAGAACCGATTCAATCAATTAGCACAGGTTCTCTTGGACTTGATCTAGCTTTAGGGATAGGTGGTGTTCCACAAGGGCGTGTTGTTGAAATATATGGACCAGAATCATCGGGTAAAACAACTCTGGCCTTGCAAATAACAGCAGAGTGTCAAAATAACAATGGTGTTTGTGCTTTTATAGATGCAGAACATGCTCTTGATGTTATTTATGCAAAAAACCTAGGTGTAGATGTAGAAAATCTTCTTGTATCTCAACCAGATTATGGGGAACAAGCACTTGATATAGTTGAAACTATTGCAAGAAGTGGAGCAGTTGATTTAATAGTTATAGATTCAGTGGCAGCCCTTACCCCAAAAATAGAGTTAGAAGGTGAGATGACAGACCAACAAGTAGGTGTTCAAGCTCGTTTAATGTCTAAAGCACTTAGAAAGTTAACAGGTGTTCTTTCAAAAATGAACTGTACTGTTATTTTTATTAATCAACTACGCATGAAAATTGGGATGATGGGTTATGGTTCTCCTGAGACTACAACGGGGGGGAATGCACTTAAATTTTATGCAAGTGTTCGCATAGATGTAAGAAGAATTGCAGCCTTAAAACAAGGTGAAAACAACATTGGAAATCGTGTAAAAGCAAAAGTTATCAAAAACAAAGTAGCGCCACCATTTCGCCAAGCAGAGTTTGACATCATGTTTGGAGAGGGAATCTCTAAAGAGGGTGAACTTGTTGATTATGGTGTGAAACTTGATGTCATTGACAAGGCAGGAGCATGGTTCTCTTATGAAGATAAAAAACTTGGACAAGGGCGTGAAAATGTTAAACAGAAGTTCAAAGACGAACCAGAATTAGCAGCAGAGATAGAAGAAAAAATCAAAGTTGCTATGGGTATAAGTGATGTAATGGTTATGGATACTGTAGAGATTGAAGATACGGATGCTTAAATATCTTCAATCATAAAATCTTCTTACTCCATGTTTAACATGGAGTCGATTAAAAACTCTTTAAAATAGTACCTCAATAGACTCTATTTTTGTTTGTTTTTTGATAACTTGGATATATTTTTGCATGTAAGCAGTGATAAATGGAGAAATAGTAAATTTCAAATATAATGGAGACAAACAACAAATAATATCTAAACTAACTCTTAACAAAATTTAGATAAAATGCCAACAATAATATACAAACTATAAAGGCAAATGAATGTTTATAGATAGCGTTAGTGCGATAGAAGTAATGGATTCTCGTGGGAATCCAACTGTTAAGGCAACAGTAGAATTAAGTGATGGAACGATAGAGAGTGCTATAGTACCAAGTGGTGCGAGTACAGGTAAGCGTGAGGCTTTAGAGCTTCGTGATGGTGATGAGCGTTACATGGG
>JALUWT010000128.1 GCA_027019325.1 Sulfurimonas sp. | reverse complement strand
CAAAGAGTCAAAAAAACTCTCAGATGACATTACAGTCGTAGTAGCACATCAAAAAGAAGCGGTTATTACAACAATGGGGCAATATTTTGATGATATCAACTTCATTGAACAAGATACCGAGAATTACCCAGGCACAGGTGGTGCAGTTATGAACATCACACCAAAACATGACAAAGTACTGGTTCTTAATGGAGATATGCCGCTCATAACCGCTGAAGCACTACAGGGATTTTTAACGATGGAAGCGGACATCATTATGAGTGTTTTTAATCTCAAAGATCCAAGCGGCTACGGTCGTGTCATCATCAGAAATGGTGAAGTCGAGTATATTGTTGAACAAAAAGATGCCTCTGATGCAGAGCTCAATGTCACAACTGTCAATGCCGGTATTTATGCCTTTTCGAAAGCGATACTAGAGCGTTATATTCCTGATTTGGAAAATGACAATGCACAAAAAGAGTACTATCTTACCGATATCATTGCCATGGCAAAAGAGGATGAGAGCAGTATAGTGCCACTATTTGTCGATGAAGAGCGCTTCAAGGGTGTCAATTCCAAAAAAGACCTTGCAGAAGCAGAGGTCATTATGCAAAACCGCATTAAAGACAAATGGATGCAAAACGGTGTCACGATGCAGTTACCAGATACTATCTACATCGAAGAAGGTGTACTCTTTGAAGGTGAATGCAGTGTTGAAAACAACTGCCGCATTACAGGAGAAAGTAAAATCATTGACTCACACATTAAAGCCGGCAGTGTTGTAGAACAGAGCACTATGCAAAACTCCGACTGTGGTCCTATGGCACATCTACGCCCACTCACGCAACTCACAGATACCCACATCGGAAACTTTGTTGAGACAAAAAAAGCAACACTAAACGGTGTAAAAGCCGGACATTTAAGCTATCTTGGTGATGCTGAGATTGACGAGGGAACGAACATTGGAGCAGGCACAATTACATGCAACTACGACGGCGTAAACAAATACAGAACAATCATCGGTAAAAATGTCTTTATAGGAAGCGACTCTCAGCTTGTCGCACCCGTTACCATCAAAGATGATGTTATGATAGCAGCAGGCACGACTGTAACAAGCGGGACTGTAGAGAGCGGAAATCTTGTACTTAGTAGAACAAAAATGCGTCTTGTAAAAGATTTTTACTATAAATTTTTCGGAAAAAAATAGCTATTTTGTTAGAACATCACACTTTTGAACCACTTATTTTTGATGATTCAAAGGTTTTAATTTTAGGCTCTTTTCCAAGTATAAAATCCTTTGAAGAAGGATTTTACTACGCCCATCCCCGCAACCAGTTCTGGCCAATCTTGGCACAAATATTTCATGAAGAAGCAGAGACAAAAGAACAAAAAATTGCTCTTTGTAAAAAACATCATATCGCGCTTTTTGACAGTGCCAAAAGTCTCCAGCGAGACAAAGGTAATTCAAGCGATACAAATCTGAAAAATATTGAAGTGAATGATTTTGAGGCACTTTTAGAAAAATACCCATCTATAGAATTCATAGTATTTACAGGAAAAAAAGCAGAAGAAATTTTCAATAAAAAGTATAAAAATCTTCCAATAAAGAAAGTAGTTCTTCCTTCAAGCTCTCCTGCTCACGCAAGTATGAAGTTTGAAGAAAAACTGCAAAGATACAAAGCAGTTTTTCAAGAGATTTACTCTTGTTCACTTGTCAAAGTAAATGTACCCAAATAGTTTTTAATCGCTTTTCCTGATTGTACCCAATTATCAATACCGCCTTTTAAATTTGCAACATTACTAAAACCTAAATTTTTAAGAGTTTGCGCACCCATAAAGCCCTCTGGCACCTTTTAAACAGTAACAGACTATTTTATGGTCGCTCAAACCTATCAATTTATCATCAACTGCAAATTCTAATTTTCCTCGGGGTATTGTAAATACAGTTTTTGCAGGAATGACACCACTTGAAAACTCATCATGCTCCCTAACATCAACAAGAATCATCGTTTCTAAGTCTATTTCTGCAACATCAATCTGTTCAATCTCTTTTTCTGCTTGTTGAAGCAGCTCTTTTAAATGTCCCTTAATCTGCGCAATATAACATCGCTGATAATAATGTTTCATCTTCTCATTTTTATTTATCTTCCATCCTTCTCTACCATAAAATTTATTTTATAAACTCTACCACACTTGCAAAGTCAGAGCGTAACTGTTTCGGTTGATCATTGAGTCTATAGCCAAAAGGCAGCATAAGTGCTACTTGAAATTTACTTGTATCAAGATCCAAAACTTTCTCAACATTCTCTTTTTCAAAGCCTTCAATAGGGCAAGAATCAACGCCAATAAACGCAGCAGCACTCATCATATTTGCAGCTGCTATGTATGCTTGTCTTACACTCCACTCTCTACTTTTAAAGATTCAATACCCGCTAAAACAACAACCAAATGTGAACAAGTTGTAATTTATGGCTGATCCCAGCAAAATGGTCGTAATTTTTCTTTCAGCGCCTCGTTTGTAATGACTAAAAACTTCCACGCTTCCATACAAAACGAGCTTGGTGATTTACGCCCAACTTCTAAAACATAGTGCATATTTTCATCGCTTATCTTTTGGTTTTCATCAAAAATCTTACAGGCATGTCTGAAATTCATCATCTTTAAAAATTCATCTTTTTTACTCATTTTTTTTCTTCTCTACCCTCTTTTAAGTTTGTTCTTGCTACTCTTAAGCCAGATAGACTAAATATACACTCTTTTTCTAAGATTTTTTAGGTAAAATACAAGGAAAATAGGAAAGTTTTTTATGAAGATTGCAGATAATTTATTACAAAACAAAAAAATTCTTTTAGCCGTAACAGGTTCCATTGCTGTTTACAAGTCACTTGAACTTGTCAGACTTTTTGTCAAAGCAGGTGCAGAGGTGCGTGTTGTGATGAGTGCAAGTGCTAAAAAATTCATCACACCGTTGACCTTTGAAACACTCTCAAACAACAAAGTACTCGATGACAGCAACGAAGATTGGTCGAGCGACTTTAACCATATCAAAATCACACAGTGGGCAGACCTTATGGTCATAGCTCCTGCAACGGCGAATACCGTAGCAAAACTTGCCAATGCCATTGCGGACAACATTTTGTTGCAGTCTGCTCTTGCTTTTTCAGGTATGAAAATTCTCGCACCATCAGCAAATACAAATATGCTGCAAAATCCTATCACGCAGGCAAACTTTAAAATGCTCGGCATTGCAAACTATACAATTTTAGAGACACAGACAAAAGAACTTGCATGCAAAACAGTAGGCGACGGTGCGATGGCTGAACCGCAAGATATCTTTTTGCAGAGTGCCCGTGAGCTGCTTAAAGATGAATTTTGGGCAGACAGACGGGTTATTGTCACCGGCGGCGGAACAATAGAGAAGATTGATGATGTACGTTATCTCTCCAATTTTTCAAGTGGAAAAATGGCTTCAGCACTTGCCACTGCCCTCTATCTCAAAGGTGCTGATGTCAATCTGATCGCCACACGTTTTGACAACGATCTCCCTCTTAATATGCATAAGATTGACGTTGAAAGTTCTGCTGAAATGTTAGAGTATCTCATAGATTCTATCCGCATTGCAAAAAAACCAAAACTCTCAAAACCAACACTTGTCAGAGATGAGCACATCCACCTTATAGAGAAAAAGCCTTACCTCTTTATGGCAGCAGCTGTGAGCGACTATATTCCAGAATTTACTCAGGACGGTAAACTTAAAAAAGAAATTTTAGGTGAGAGTTGGTCTCTTACTTTGAAAAAAAACAGAGATATTCTCAGCAGCATTGATAAAAAAGACATCACTGTCATCGGTTTTAAAGCAGAGATGGATGCCCTCTCTGCCATTGACAATGCCGGCACAATGCTTAAAGAGAAAAATCTCGATGCCGTCTGTCTCAATATTTTAGAAGATTCCTCAAGTTTTGGCAGCGACACAAATGCCATAGAGTTCATCACAAAAGATGAAGTAGTCACTCTGCCAAAACAGGATAAACTGAGTATTTCATTTGAAATCGTTGCAAATGCAAAAGAACTTCAAGAGTAATAGATGAATCTGGTAAAACATATAGCAATCATTATGGATGGAAACGGTCGCTGGGCAGAGTTACAAGACAAAAAACGGGTCAAAGGCCATGAAGCCGGAGCCAAAATTGTCAAAGAGGTTACAACATACTGCTCACACAATAAAGAGATTGAACGCCTTACGCTCTATGCCTTTTCTACAGAAAACTGGAAACGTCCCCGTCTTGAAGTAGAGTTTCTCATGAAACTACTCGATAACTATCTCAAAAATGAACTGGAAGTTTACTTGCAAAATAATGTACGATTTGAGCCTATCGGTGATATTCGTGCTTTTTCAAAGTCTCTGCAAAAGACTGTGAAAATGGTAGAGCAGAAAACAGCACACTGTGATGCTCTTGTTCAGTCTTTAGCCCTTAATTACGGTGCACAAGATGAGATTATCCGTGCCGTGAACTCTTTGAAAAACTCAAAAGCTGACATTACAGTTCAGATGCTCAGTAATGCACTTGACTGTAAACATAATGTCGATTTACTTATCCGCACAGGAGGAGACAAACGGCTCTCAAATTTTCTACTCTGGCAGGCAGCTTATGCGGAACTTTTCTTTGTAGATACTTTGTGGCCTGATTTTTCTGTCAAAGAGTTGGAAAAAATAGTCAAAAAATTTAAAAAAGTCGAACGTAGATTTGGAGGTTTAAAATAATGGAATATGATTTAGCGGTAGCTTTTGTTTTAGGTCTTCTAATAGGTTCATTTTTAAATGTTGTCATCATTCGCATACCAAATGAGGAGAGCATCGTCTTTGGAGGCTCTCACTGTGTCAGCTGCGGAGCAAAGCTCAAGCCATGGCACAACATTCCCCTACTCTCTTGGATATTTCTTCGAGGAAAATGTGCCCACTGTAAATCACCCATTTCTATGCAGTACCCTCTCATTGAGCTTATTTCTGGGCTTATCTTCCTTGCCATCGCTGCAAAATTTGGTCTCTCTTTTGCATCCTTTTTTATAGGAATGAGTTTTTTGATGCTTTTAGCCCTCTCCGTCATTGATTTCAAATACAAGATGATTCCTGATTCGCTCAATCTTCTGGCTATATTCTTTGCCGTTTTTGGAGCTTGGAATGTGAGCGGCGTGATGACAAATTTTCAAAATGCACTCCTTTTTGCCGGTGGATTTACACTCCTTCGCTTTGCGCTCTCGTATTATCTCACTTCATCTATCTACAGAGCAGGTATAAAAACAAAAACTTCCTGGAACAAACACTATGACAGAGCACCCTTCATCGAAGCGATGGGAGAAGGTGACATCATGGTAGCCGCAACGATGGGAGCACTTCTTGGTGTCCAACTCGGACTTGTTGCCATTTTTTTATCAGCTCTTTTGGCTCTGCCTGTTATGCTCCTTTTACTCGGCCGTTCTGCCGAGGAGCAGCGTGTTCCTTTTGTCCCTTTTTTAGCCTTGGCTACTTTCATCGTTTTTCTCTATGATTCTCAGATTATGAACTACATTAAGGCTAGCTATTAAAAAAAACAGGTGCTTCAAAAAAAAGACCAGAACAACTCAAAAAAACAATCTTTTAAGAGTACTTTTTACACTGACAAACCCTCAAACAATTAACGAACTACTCATAAAAAGAATATACGAGTTAAGTTAAGTCAATAAAGCTTTAAATTTATGATACAATTTCAAGGAATTACTTTATGCTGACACAGATTATTGAACACTACCATGAAATATTTTTTACATACTCGAATATTTCATCTTCATTTTCAAGTCATATCATAATCACATAATTCTTTCATCAAACAATTTAATAGGTAAAAAATGATTAGCACAGATACACAAAAACAGATAAGACAATTAATAATTTTATTTTGGGGAATTGTTCTTTCACGAATACTTCTAATAATTTACTTGCCACTTATGGATACTACAGAAGCACGCTATGCAAATATTGCACTGATTATGTCAAAAACGCAAGATTGGATTACACCTTATTTTGATTATGGTGTTGTATATTGGGGGAAACCGCCATTATCATTTTGGTTTCAAGCACTTTCATATGATATATTTGGAATTCATGACTTTAGTCCAAGAATTCCTTCTTTAATTATAACACTTCTTACAGCATGGATAATTTATAAATTAATGCTTACATTAAAAAATAAAATAACAGCACTTTTGGCAATTATTATATATTTTAGTTCACTTTTAGTCTATGCACTTTCTGGAGTTGTTATACTTGATACATATCTTACATTTGCCACTGCTTTATCATATGCTTCTTTTGTTATGCTCTTAAACGGACACAAAAAGTATTGGGGTTATCTGTTTTTTATCGGATTAGGTATAGGTTTATTGGCAAAAGGTCCCTTGGCAATCGTTTTAGTCGGAGGAACAATTTTCATATGGATACTTTTTTCTTTTAAAAAAAGAATAAAATCTTTATTACTTCTTCCATGGGTTAGCGGTCTGGCTTTAATGCTATTAATAGCACTTCCTTGGTATATTTTAGCCGAAAACAAAACTCCAGGTTTTTTACACTATTTTATTATAGGCGAACATTTTGATAGATTTTTAGATCCTGGCTGGAAAGGTGATCTTTATGGTACTGCTCATCATACACCAAGGGGTACTGCTTGGTTGATGTGGTTATATTGCTCTTTGCCATGGGGAGTAATAGGCATTTGGTTTGTTTTAAAAAATTTGTTCAATAAAGCAAAATATAAAATATTATTTGCTCAGTTACGAACAGATGAAATCTCTTTTTATGTTATTTGGATGTTATTTCCTATGTTATTTTTTACTATGGCAGAAAATATTACAGAAACTTATCTTTTATATGGTTTTCCTGCATTAGGCATACTCTTTGCAATATATTATAATAGTTTGGATGCTATTGCTCTAAAACAACAAAGAAAATTATTTTTAATAAGTGCATTATTTGTACCCCTCTTAGGATTTTTTGGAGCATTCTATGTCATGAAGAATGCACCTGAACTAAAAACTGAAAAGTTTTTAATTCAAAAATACCATAGTTTGGCTAAACATAATGAACCTATCTATTTTTTAAATAGTAAGGAATTTTCTGAGACTTATTATATGGGTAAAAAAGTCAATATAATTTCTTTTAAAGAGTTAAGACAGATTGCAGATAACAATCCAAATAAAAAATATTTTATTGTTGTACAGAATGAAAATGATAATTTAATAAAACAAAATTTTAAAAATTATAAATTAGTATATAAAAGTTCAAGACATACACTATACGTTAACAGCCCTTATTTTAGATAAATTTGAAGATAGTTTTGATACAATGTTTTTTATAAAAAATTTAACTTTTAGAGAGAAAAATTATTAATGAGTAGATTGAAGAAATATATACTCAATAACTTTTCATCTCTGTTTATGTCGATGTTTATGCCCTTGTTTGTTATAGCATCGGTTATATTTTTAATCAAATTATCAACTTATACGGCAATTATACAGTTAAGCATTTGGGAAATGGGGAAATTATATCTATTTATTTTACCACAAATCATATTTTACACTCTGCCCGTTACATTTTTCATAGCAGCTACACTCTCGTTATTTAAACTTTCAAATGACAACGAAATTATTGTTCTTTTTGCACTGGGAATAAAACCAGGGTTTATAATAAAAACATTTTTAAAACCGGCATTAATTCTCACTATTTTATTAGCTTTTAATTTTTTAATTGTTTCCCCTCATACAACGGTCCTATCCAAAAACTTTTTGTCTTATAAAAAAAGTGAAGCAACATTCAATCTTGCAGCCAGTGAATTTGGAAACAGTTTTGGCGACTGGCTTTTATATATTGGAGCAAAAAATGACGATGGAACTTTTTCAAAAGTATTTTTATTTAATAAAAAACAAAAAGAAGAAATTCTTATAGCGGCAAAAAAAGCAAAGGTTATAAATGATTCTGGAATTTTAAGACTAAAACTCATGGATGCTGAGGGATACAGCTACTCAAAAGAAAAATTTTCCCAAGTTAATTTTAAAACAATGCTCATAAATGATACACTAAAAACAGATTTAACAAACTACAAACAACCACTGCAGTACTGGCTCTCAAAAGAAAATGCAGAAGCAAAAAGATATGTATTAATTCGAAATACTTTAATAAGTCTTTTTCCTCTTATTACACTTTTTTTGGTTACTGTTATTGGTCTAGTACAGGTCAGACATCAGAAATCAAATGTTTATTTATATATATTTCTAACAATTGTACTATATTACGGAATAATTGCTAGTTTAAATGACATACTTCATTATTACACCATACCAATAGTTTTATTTTCATGGCTGATTATTAGTTATATTCTATATATAAAAAAAATTAAAAGTAAATTTTAACAATAGTTCAAAGCTTACATCTCTGGCTCTTACTTGAACTTATTAGGTTTTTTAAGATGGTGTCTATTGCTGCAATAATTTGCTCTTGTATCATCTCTTACAGGTAGGAGTTTTTGAAGTTTTTTTTGGATAGAATTAGCTACGAATTAAGT
>JALUWT010000127.1 GCA_027019325.1 Sulfurimonas sp. | reverse complement strand
AATGTCAATGGCAAAAGATAAAAAGAACATAAGGTGGATAATGACAACAAGAATCCATCGTTTCGCCCTGTAGCTCAGGACTTTTTTTCCTTCTCTTGTCGTATTGAAAAATGTCGACCAAAAAGTTGTTCTTTTGATCGTCTCTCTATTATGATACTTATCCATCATCTCATCCTATTTCAGTGCTTTTGCCCGTGCAGGAAACTCACCTATCTCGTTTGCGAATCTTCGTAAATCCTCTTGCGTCATATGAAGGAGCAGTCCTTTCATAACCATGTTCTCTTTTCTTCCTGATTTGAAATCATCAAGTTTTTTATAAATCGCATCGGCACTTTGCCCGAAAAGTTTTGGTCCCATCAGCTTTTTGCCGTACTGCATACCGCTTCCGTCTACACCATGGCATGATGAACATTTACTTTTATACTCATCGCTCACTTTAAAGTTACTGACATTTCCGGCTTTTTCACGCAGTGCGTTGAGCTCTTCGTCCTCTTTTTCTCTGTCACTCTTCTCTTGTGGAGCACTCTCCTGTACTGCTGCTGTTCTGTTACCCAGATCAGCAATGATTTTTCCATGCTCACCTCCGTTATATGCACCTCCGTTCATTGCCGTCCATGCCATAAGCCCAAAAATTATTAACGTTAAAATTCCTACTATTATATTTTTTACCCCAAGGGCACTTGTTTCACTGCGCATTATCTCTCCCTCATCTTTTTAATTTTTTTATTAAAAGCATATATCTCATCCGCCATAGTTCTAATCTGCTTATCACTCATCATTTTAATAAGATCATTCATCAAAGGATTTGATTTTTTCCCTGTTTTAAAATCTTGGATTCTGCTGTAAATATAATCAGAATCTCTCTCTAAGAGTGATGGACCGATAATCCCGTTTGCATAATCGTTATGGCATGGTGAGCATCTCACAATAAAGTTCTTACTCAACTTTTTGACCAACATGGAGACCTGTACCTTTTCGTAAGGACTTCGGATGTTCATATTTGCATCCAAATCCGTTCGTTGCCGTTTACTCTCCTGCTTGGAGCCATTTTTGTCGCCATAATCATAATAAAATGAATTGTTCTGCGTTTTACCATCATCCTGTTGTGCAACTTTAATAGCATGCGCATCCGTGTTTTGCACAATCTCAATCTTCGGGTGCGTGTTTTGATTTACTACCGCTGCCGCTTCTTTTTCTGCTTTATGCTCTTTAGAATCGCTGCAGGCACTCAACAAAGTTAACGCCGTCAACGATGAAGTAACAATGAAGTTCTTCAAAAATCTCTTTGTATAATCTGTTTTCATGCTATTTCCTATGTTTGATTTCCGTAATATTGCTCATACGTCACTCTTGGTTTGACGACTATGGAAGGTTTTTGTGTCGGGCAAACTTCTTGACAAGCCCCACATCCGATACAGCCATCATAGATCTCAGGTCTA
>JALUWT010000126.1 GCA_027019325.1 Sulfurimonas sp. | reverse complement strand
AAAGCCGGCAGAAAGGGAAAACCCAAAAAGCCCTAAGCCTATAAAAACGAGTGTCAGCGTTTTGTTAGAATCTCCAATAAAAAAGATTCCCAACCCTATAGCAAACCAAGAGAACCAACGAAAGAAAAAGACCTTTTTCAAGTAAGGCAAAACTTTTTTGTAACTTTGTGCATGAAACGCAGCATAGAGCTGCGTGAGTATAGCTCCACCACGCAGCAAAGAGACAAAAATACCAACAATGAGAGCACTGTTACTAAAATGCTCAATGATAAGCGGCAAAACAGTTGAAGGCTCTGCTATGGTAATAGCCAACGAGAGAAAAAATGCATGCGCTACATTTTTATAGTTATTAGTTGGATTGTCCTGTTTTTGCACTTCGCTTATTTCACGATTGTTACAACAAAGGCACCTCTAAAGTCACCTTTTTTATAACCAACTGCTTTGTCATTTGGATATTTTGCTTTAATGAGTTTATATGCCTCTGGATCTCTTGTCTGCGCATCTCCATGACAAGTTAAACAGACACCTTTGTTGATGAAAATCGGTTTATAAACTTTATAAGAGTTTTTAGAAAGCTCTTTTACTATCATTTTAGGTACTTTCTTTTGTGCATTTACATCACTTTGAATCTGTTCAAGTACTTTTGCTTCATCTGCTGTTGGCTTGTCTGCCGGGTTTCTATACTTAAGAGAAACTCTTTTTACACTCACACCCTTTGGATAGCTTGCGTTTACTTTCTTTGCAATTCCTGACGCTTCATCAAGACAAAAACCTGCCGCTTGTATTGGTCCGCCTGCTTTCATATTTTGTTTCATATGTGACTTTAAAGCGCCACCCATTTTCATAATGGCACTCTTAGCCTCTTGTTTTATCTCTTGGTTTGTTGCAGCACTTAACAGTGAAGCACTTGCTAGTAGCATAATTGGTAATACGATTCTTTTCATTTTTCTTCCTTATATAATTTAAAAGTATTAAAATTATATCGGGCATATGTTCATAAGTCAAGTAAATTTATTGATTAAAACTATTCATAAATAGTTCAATAGCTTTATCCCCTGAACAATGTGTGGGTCTTGCACATTTTACATTCATCTCTTTGAGTGCATTTATAGTATGTAATATCTTCTCATCACTACTTCTTAAGAGATGAAAACCACCCACAATACATTGAATGTCTCGACCAATAATTTCTCGTGCGACTTTTGTAATATTTTCAATTCCGAAGTGCCCGCAACCTGTTATGAGCGTACTTTCTTGTTTATCTATGATGAGAGACTGCTCAGGAGTTTCATCTCCTAAAACTCCAGTTGTATAGAGATTTGCGAAAAGTTTTTGTGGTTTTTTTGTACAAACTACGACCTCTTTAACTAAAGTTTTCAAATCTTTTATAAGATGTTTTGAAAGGGAAGAGGGAACAAAGAGCGTAAGATTTGGATTAAGCTCGATGATGCTATCTAGCCCACCAATATGATCCCAATGTGAATGCGTGATAAAGAGATACTCTATTTTCTTCACATCGACATCAAGAAGTTGCATGTTTTTCAAAAGAACACGCCCATTACTCCCTGTGTCAAAAAGAAGTTTATACTCCTCTAGGTAGGCACTAAATCCCCAAAGAGATTGACACTTATCACATACTTTATAATTATCAAAAAGAATTTTCATTAGAAAAATCTCTCATCAGAACGCATACTACTGACCTCATCGGCACTTGCATGCATCCAGCCACTCTTTACTTCACCCTCAACCCTATCAAAATTTTCAATGTAGGGCTTGATGTCTAAAAGCGGTGTTCCATCGACAATATCAACGCCTTTAATTGTGACAATATTATCAACAACATCTACAATCTCAACGACTGACAGCCCTATGGAGTTTGGATGCATAGGTGTTCTTGTAGAAAATACACCCCGTGGAGTATCTGTTTTATCATTAAAAGGAATGACGCTGAGTTGATGGGTGTCAATTTTATGAAAATAGTATATAAGATAGACATGAGAAAAACCATCTAAATCTTTGAGACCTTCAGCATACTCCTCTTTAAATTCAATAGTTGCCAAAACTTCTCTCGCTCCGCAAGGCTGCACCGGCATATTTTTTAAATCACAAAAAGGAGATTTTATAGTTGCGATTTGACGTAAATTAACTTCCATCTTCTAAAACCTTTATATCAATAATTTATAAATATTATACGATAAATTTATAAATAATAACTGACTGCAATAGAAGAGATGACAACAACAAGCCAAATTGTCGGTATAAGCCTGTATTTCAAAGAGACATTTTTCATTCCCATAAAGTAATCAATAACAAGCTGCCCTTTTATAAATGTAGTAAAAAGAAGCACCCCAACCATAAAACCACTTGCAAGATGCAATTTTCCTAAAAGGTATGCAAATATCGTAAGCGCAATCAAAACTATCCAGACTATTTCTACTGTTCTTTTCATTTCAACTACCTTATAATATAAATGAGTGGAAATAGAACTATCCACAACACATCTACTAAATGCCAATATACTGCACCGGTCTCTATTCCTCGCGTGTTCTCAGCACTATACGCAGAAGCCTTTGTTCTTCTGAAAATATTAAAAAGAATGATGGTTCCCAAAGTAACATGCATAAAGTGAAACATCGTAAGCAGCAGATAAAACATAAAAAACTTGTTTGTATCTAGTGATATTCCCTGTCCAAATATATCTGAAAACTCTAAAAGTTTATTGACTAAAAATAGACATCCAAACAGTACACTTGCCGCTATCCACTTAGAAGCTTTTTGATTTGCCTCTTTTACACTCTGCTCACCTTTGGCATTTTTTACCAGATTTACAGCCTTGACAATAAGATAACTCCCCGTAATCAAAATGAGCGTGTCAATAAAACCCGACGTTTGATTAAGCAAAAGTTGCGACTTGTTAAAGAGTGCAACATCAGCATGTCTTGAAAAAGCGTAGCCTAAAAACATCAAACCAAAGGTTACAAGCTCAATGTAAATTACCAACCAAATAGCAAAATCACCCGGTGGATAAGGTTCTTTAAATGTTACACTTTTTGCCATCACTCAGCCTTTGTAAAGTGAAGAGAGATGAGTTTTTGCAACACTTCTAAAACATCCTCTTCATCGCTTAAAGACTCCACAATTGAATGCATACAAGCTTCATAAGGGTCAAAGCCTTTTACCATTAATTTTGCCGCATAAATGAGCAACCTTGTAGAGACAGCCTCTTGAATGTCGCTGTCACTAAGTTGGCGAATCTCCCCTGCAATATTTACAAGTTTTTGTGCAGTTGGCTCATCAACACCACTCTCTTTTATAATGACCTCTTTTTCTATGTCGGGCTTAGGGTAGGTAAAACTTAGAGAAATAAAACGCTGTTTTGTACTTGGTTTCATTCCCTTAAGTACATTTTGATATCCTGGGTTGTAAGAGACTACAAGCATAAAATCAGGATGTGCTTCTATAAGCTCGCCTGTTCTGTCAATCGGTAAAACGCGTCTGTAATCTGCTAAAGAGTGCAACACAACCGTTGTATCTTTACGCGCTTCGATTATCTCATCAAGATAGCAGATACCACCATTTCTTACCGCTTTTGTAAGAGGACCATCTTGCCAATATGTCCCATTTTCATCTATCAGATGACGGCCAACCAAGTCTGCTGCACTCAAATCATCATGACAAACAACGGTATAGACTTCACGCCCAAGTTTTTCTCCCATAGTCTCAATAAATCTCGTCTTCCCGCACCCAGTAGGACCTTTAATAAGCACTGGCAGATTCATCCCCGCTGCAGCCTCAAAAAGTTCTACTTCATTTGCTTGTGGTAAATAGTAACTGTATGACATATATTCATTCCTTTGTTATTCAAACTGAGTTAGTTCTTTTTATACGCTTGCGTGAGGCTCAGACCAAAGGGAGGATTTGCCCTCTAAGTAAGCGTATAAAAAGAACTAACTATCCACTACTTCGTTAAATTCATATAGATTTCTGTTAAAACTTTTGGCAATTTTTTCGCATCACGAATAACTGCATAAGAGTTTCTTCCAAAAAGATACGGCAGATACTCTCTTGCCTCTACATCTATAGTAATGCAAAAAGGAGTAATACCCATCTGCCTTACTTCATCTATGGCTTTTTTTGTATCTTCTATACCGTATCTGCCATCATATCTGTCCGTATCGTTTGGTTTTCCGTCACTTAGAATGAGTAAAAGTCTGTTTTGGCTCTGCTCTTTTTGAAGTATTTTTCCACTCTCACGCACCGCAGCACCCAAACGGGTATAGTAGCCCGGTTTTAAAACATCTATGCGACCACGTATCAAATCTCCATACTTCTCTTTAAAATTTTTCACTATATGAAAATTGACCTTTTTATTTTTAATGGACGAAAAAGCATAAATTCCAAAGGAGTCTTCAAGTCTATTGAGCGATTCTGAAAAAACCATCAGTGAATCTTGTATCATGTCAATGACACGAATATCCTGTGTAACCCCTGCCTCTGTAGAGAGTGAAATATCGGCTAAAAGCAGTGTGGACATATCACGCGTTTTTTTCTCAAAAGTTTGAAAAAATCTCTGCGGATGATTCGATTTGTTTTGATGCCCTCTGTACTCTATCCATGCATCAAAATTTATCTCATCACCATAAGGAAGGTTGTCTATCTTTACACGGTCAAGCTCCATCAAATCAAGTTCAGACTGGATTCTTTTCATCATTTTATTTAAGCGTTTTGGCAAAGCAATGGGCTCTACATTGATGGCAACTTGCGGATAGATGCGAACATATTTTTTGAGATACGCCTCTTTTTTATAATCCCACTCATCACGTAAAAAACCCTTACCTAAAGGGTAATCTTCTACATCTCTTGATGAAATATCCAGATCCATTTTAACACGAGAAGAGAGATTTGCATCTTTTTTTCCAAGTGTTATCTCATCCAAATCTGCAGCATTATAAAGAGCATCTTCATCAAAACTGTCATTCTCTTGTCTGTCTACATTGACCTGTTCCATAAAGCTCATCAATGACTCAGGCAAAAAGAGCAAAAGACCATCTGTCTCTTTCTCATCATCTATCTGATTTGCCTTTTTCTTCATCTTTAGCTCTTCAGTCTTGTCCTCTTTGCCATCTTGTCGCCCCATCTCCTCTTCATCATTAAAGTCGAGTAGTTTAGCATTTGCGGCAATGGATGGGTATATCCAAAGTGGATTTGGGTAACTCTTATCATCTAGTAACACTTCAGCATTTGAAGAGTCAATATATGATAATTCTGGATAGTTTTGTACCAATAAATCTTTGGCTTTGTTATAGAAATTTTTAAAACCTGTGTATTTATTTGTAAGAAATGCAGCGACTCTTTTATTTTCAGTGATAATGTCACTGCTTTGTAAGTTCACTTGACTCAGCATTGCACAGAGCCAATAGTAGTGCATATCATTTAGCTCTTTGTCATGAAAGTAAGCTAATGTAGCAGGAAAATAGAGAGCTTTTTCA
Source organism: Sulfurimonas sp. (assembly GCA_027019325.1). Classification (GTDB taxonomy): domain Bacteria; phylum Campylobacterota; class Campylobacteria; order Campylobacterales; family Sulfurimonadaceae; genus Sulfurimonas. Next base: position 3,208 of record JALUWT010000126.1, on the reverse strand, counting down.
TCTTGCCAAGCAAGAAAAAAACTCTTCCCTTTTCCTGAAAATTTCTCTAAAAGTGTTCTTGAAGTCTCTATAAATCGTTTATCTGTAATATGCAACTCTTTTGCCTTGTCACCTCCAAGGAGATGATAAAAAATCTTAAGAGATTTCTCTTTTGATTCAAAAGACACTCCAGACTCTTCATGCAAACGAGAGGCTTTTTTACGCAGATACGAATCTGCAAAGATTCCGACTTTTTCATCCACATCTTCAAGGAGTACTTTACTCCAAGAGAAAAGACGAGAGACTTTAGATGCCATTTTTAAGCTGCTACTTTGTCTTCTTTTACAAAGAAACTGTAAAAATAGACCAAAAGACCTACAAATGTCATCACACCAAAAAGTGAACGGACAATGTAAACTGCGGTCATTTTTGACTGAACATCCATAAATGCCATAGCATGCGCCGAATCAGGAATTCTTTGCATCTCTATCTGCATTACACCTGCAACTGTCAGTGCAACAGTCAAGCCTATCATACCAATAACCATCAACCAAAACGAAACAAGCTCAACTTTTTGTGCTTTTTCGCAGTTCCCATGAGGACGCCCTCGTAAAATTGGCATAGCGTAAGAGATCATAGTAAATACAATCATAACATACGCACCAAAGAATGAGAGGTGACCGTGTGCTGCTGTAAGTTGTGTACCATGAGTATAGTAATCAACTGGAGCGAGTGTATGCATAAAGCCCCAAACACCAGCACCTAAGAAACCAACTACTGCTGTACCTTTTGCCCATGTAAGTGCCATTTTATTATCATCTTGAATACGACGATTTTTTATCATGCTGTAAGCAAATAAAATCATCAAGAAAAATGGTATCGGCTCTGCTGCTGAGGCGATTGAACCTATCCATAACCAGTATCCCGGTGCACCCATATAGAAAAAGTGATGTCCAGTTCCTGCAAGCCCTGCAATAAGTGTCATTGCAATGATAAGATATAACCATTTGTCAATATGTTCACGGTCAACACCTGTAAGTTTAATAAGTACAAACGCAAGTAGAGCACCTAAAATAAGTTCCCAAGTAGCTTCAACCCATAAGTGAACAACGAACCACCAGAAAAATTTATCCATAATCATATTGTCTGAAAAGTAAAACGCAAACAAGAAGAAAAATGCTAAACCAAAAAGACCAGTCAGTAAAATGATAGAAATCGTAGTCTTACGACCTTTGATAACTGTCATAGTAACATTTAAAAGATATGAAAGAACAACAACGACAATCCCTATCTTAGTAATTGTAGGCTGTTCTAAGAACTCACGCCCCATCGTAGGCCACAGATCATTCATAGTGATTTTTGCAAGTTCAGCATATGGAACGAAGAGGTAACCTAAAATAGTAAGTACACCCGCAACAACAAATACCCAAAAAGTGATTTTTGCTAAAAGCGGACTCCATAACTCTCTCTCAGCCTCTTCAGGAATAAGGTAGTAAGTACTTCCCATAAAACCAAAAAGCAAAAGAACAATAAGTAGATTTACATGCACCATACGAAGTACATTAAACGGAATAGCCGGAAATAAAAAGTCACCATAAATATACTGGATACTCATAGTTAAACCAAATAAAATCTCCCCCGCAAGTAAGATGAGTGCAAAGATAAAATATGGCTTTGCGACCATTTGAGATGAATATTTCATATAAATTCCTTATCCTTGAATATTTGGTGGCCACTCTTGGTCATTGACCTTGGACATCCATATTAAAAAGTCAGCAAGACTGTTTACCTGTTTTGGTGTTAAGTGAAACTGTGGCATTTTTCTTCTGTTTGGAATATTGAGCGGTTGTGCTGCCATCCATCCCTGCATATAGCTTCTAAATGCCTCTTTATCTCCCCCGCCTAGACGTTGAAAAGCATTTCCTAATTCAGGAGCATAGTATGCGCCCTCCCCTAGTAGCGTATGGCAACCAACACAATCGTTATCTTCCCATATCTTTTTCCCTTCGACTACGGATTTTGTAATCTTATCTTCGTGACTTAATTTCGGTATTCTATGGACACTGTCAAATGTCAATCCGGCAAACACCAAAATAGCAAAAAGACCGCCGCCAAAGTAAATATTTCTGGCCATATCTTTGGTAATACGTTCAGTCATTTCTCTTCCTATTTTAAATTCTACCTATAAGTAGTAATTGGAATAATAGCAGGAAATATTTTAATTCTACCTTTGAGTAGTAATTAAATTTTTATTAATCTAATTGTAGTAGAATACATACAGAGGAATCATATAATGAAACTTAATAATACATCTCAATATGCTATACGCATTCTGGCTTACATTGCAGACCATAAAGAAAAAACTCTCTTTAGTGCTACAGAACTTTCCAATGAATTGATTATCCCCTATAAATTTTTAACAAAAATAATGACAGAACTTGTCAAAGCAGATTTTGTAGAGTCCATACGTGGTCGTGAAGGCGGTTTTAAACTCAAAAAAAGTGCTACAGAGACAAAAGTAGATGATATTTTAAATATTTTTAATGACTCCATTAAAGAAGAAGAGTGTATTTTGGGCATAGGATTTTGTAATGGAATGTGTAAATGCGCCCTGCATGATCAGTGGATGGAACCAAAACTTTTACTGCAAAGAATGTTTCGAGAATCGAGTCTGCAAGATATTGCCGGTAGAGGGTGTAAAATATAAATCTAGCAAAAATTCAGTTCACTCTCTATTTTTACATCAGGCAACTTTTTCTCAATTAATTTTGCAGCGATTCCGCTCCCAACATAAAGTGTCTCTTTTTTTTCACTGAGTACCGGAGTAGTTTTATAACCACAACTTGGAGATTTTGATTTAAGTACGATGGCGTCTGCGTGAGGATGTACCTCCATAAACTTTTCTATCTCAGCTTCTAAAAGCTCAGTTACATCGACATCTGTCTCATCTGTGATAATCCTCTGCTTGCCTGCAATCTCTACAACATTAATGCGCTCACGCGGTGTACCAAAAAGAGGAGCTTCAGGACAAAAAGGGATAATCTCATACTCTTTAAATGCTTCTTTTACTGCATTTATCTCTTTGGTTTTACCGTCATAACGGCAATACTCTCCCAAGATGCAGGCAGAGATAATGACCTTTTTTTTAGCAGATGACAACGCTTTTTATCTCCGTCATCTCTTCAATGGCAAAACGAGGACCTTCTCTTCCTACTCCTGAGAGTTTTAC